>VBAS01000053.1:18968-25147 GCA_005882975.1 Bacteroidota bacterium
TACCATTATATTGGATGACTGAGATCACTCATGCCGAAGAGCTTAAATATTTTATAGATGTACAGCGAAAGGGTCCATATAGTTTATGGCATCATCAACATCATTTTAAAAAAATGGAAGGAGGAGTTGAGATGACAGATATAGTTCACTATAAAAATCCGTTGGGGTTCATCGGAGAGATCGCTAATTCTGTATTTATAAAAAGGCAGCTAAAAAAAATATTTGAATACCGTTTTCTTAAAGTAGAAGAACTGTTTGGAAAATGGCAGGAACAAAACCCTTCTATAGAAATAAAATGAAAAGGAAATCATCGCTGATTTCCTCATAATCTTTTAAATCTTATTAATCGTGGTTCAACCCGGTATTCTCGTAATATACTTTTCCAACTGTTTTATCTGGTCAACGATCTGCGGAGTGGTGGGTCTTAAAGCCTTTGCTTTTCTAAAAAAATCTTTAGCAGCACGAAACTCTCTTTTGTTCATCATGATGCTGCACATTTGTAAATAAGCAGCTGCTTCATTTTCTTTATCCGGTAATCCTTTGCGTAAAGCCTGGCGAATATAACTTTCAGCCTGCTTCATATCATTCTTTTGCATTGACAACATCCCCATTTGCAATAAACTTGCTCCTTCTGCTTCTTTCATTGGCATTCCAAGATCCAATCCTTTTTTCATCATTTTTTCTGCTCCGTCATAATCCTGTTTCATCATAGCCACATTTCCTTTCAATGTATAATAAGCAGAACGAATAGGTTTATATAAAAGACCGGGAAATTTTATCGTGTTAAGAACTCTTTCTGCACCTTCCATATCTCCCGATTCCAAATATTCCTGAATCAATCGAAGAGGACCAAAGAAAAAATGCCCGAGCACAAGAATAAGACCCACAAAATATAATGGGAAAGCTGGCCAGAAACCTGAAAGATAGTTTGTAACACCACCAATGATAATTAATGCAATACCCAGTTGCAAGCGATATTTAATAAGCAGGTTGTAAAACTTCATACTTCACTTTTTGAGGACTGCAAAGATAGGTGGAGGCCAGGGATTGGTAATTGGGAATTTGGAATTGGGTTTAAAGGTCGAAATAGGTGCAAATAGTTGTATTATGTGCTAATTCCCAATTATAAATTCCAATTCCTGAAATTATTCTTTTGCATCATTGATCTCGATCCAATATCCGTCAGGGTCCTTGAAATAAATTTGTTTTACGCCATCAACACGGTTTGTTATGGCCATCTTATCACCAGCCCAATTCTCATATTCAACTTTATTTTTTTCTAAGACCTTGACAAATTCCGGGACTGAACCCACCGAAAAGCAAAGGTGTGCATTTTTATCATGCGCAGTTTTTGCTGTAGCCCCAGATATAACATGTAAATGACTTTTAACACCAACGCTGAACCATGTGTGACGGCCATCATGAAATGGTTCGGGAATAGTATCAAGTCCTATAATGTCCTTATAAAAGGCGGTACTTACGTTAAGATCCACGACGTAAACAGCTATATGATTCAGTAAAACTTTTTGCTGCGAAAATATTTTTTGTGATGAAGAGACCGAAAGTATCAATAAAAGGATTGCGGGTATTTTTTTCATAAACGGTATTTGTATTCGAAAGGTAACGAAATATCATTTATTGTCTTTTATGGTCTGGGACGAGCTTTTCTTTACAACACTTATTTCTCCTGTTTTTTCTATGAATATCTGCTCAACTTCGTCCAAAGAATTCTTATTGATCTCAAGTCGCACTCCTTCCATCAGGTCATCTTTGCTAATTGCCGTTCTTCGAAGATTCTCCTCTCGTATAACGCCATTATGATATAGTGAATGACGGTAACCTTTTACAATTTTTCCTACCCATGAGCTTTTCATAGCAAGCCATGCAAGGATTTTATGGATCAATATCATAGCTGCAGCTGCGGCAATCGTTGAAAAGAAAGGAGATGCTCCAACAACACCCCGGCTGAGAATTGCACCAAGCATGATGACAAGAATATTATCAAATGCGGTTTTAATACCAAAGACCCGCATACCAGCTATCCTGATCAGTAATAGCGCAATAAAAAACATAATAAAAGCCCTTGCCGCCATTTGCGTTGGTGAAAGATCTTCACCGCTGCCAAATATGTCAGTGATATTCATGATCGTTGTTTTTTAATTATTTTCAAAGTTTCTTTTGCATCCAGTATGCCTAGCGGCTTGAAAGTTTTTTTCTGCACAGCATTATAATAAATAAAGAAGTTCTCGATCTCTTTTAATTTTTCTTTCTGTATATCCTCCATTGAATCATACACAGGATAAAATCCTTTGAGATCAGGATAAACAAAGATCCGGTCGTTGCGGATCATTTCTTCTTTATCAGTTTGCTCGGCTTTCATGCTGCCGATCACTTTGCATTCAAGCATGCTGCCTTGTATAAAAGAAAATTCAGACATGATGAGCACATCAAGCGGATCGCCATCATCACCTTTTGTACCCGGAATAAATCCAAAGTCATAAGGAAAAATGAGACCAATCGGCAATGCTTTATGAACTATGAACCACTCCTTTTTTGGATCATACTTGTATTTAAACTGGCTGCCCTTCGGTGTTTCTACAATTACTTCAATTGTTTCCATAGTTTTTAAATTACCCGACTAAAATCTATGCCACAATGAAATATTTTTCCTGGTAGAAGATCAGCATCAGTTTCTGGTTTGACTTAATACGCTCCGGAAATCCTTTTTGCTCGAATAGCTTCTATAAAATTTATTGTTTTCATTTTCACAGGAATAAAAGATATTTGCAATCCTTTATTACACCGGTCCCGTAGTTCAATGGATAGAATAGAAGTTTCCTAAACTTTTGATACAGGTTCGATTCCTGTCGGGACTACAACATAAATCTTCCAATTTTTTAAGCGGCCCTTTCTGCGGCCGGTAGGTTTGTTAGCAATTCTTTTAAAAACCAACTGCATGAAGAAAATACCAGGATATTTATTAGCGACCGTTCTTTTTTTAATTACATTATTCTGCCAGGGTCAAACAGCAGCTAGGAAAAAAATAAGTCTTGACGATAACTGGAAGTTTAAGTTTGGTCATGCAGCCAATCCAGAAAAAGATTTCAATTACAGTATTGCTACGATTTTTTCTAAATCAGGTGGCGCCTTCGGCACTGCAATCGAGCCGCGTTTTAAGGACAGTACATGGAGAACACTAGATCTTCCACATGACTGGGCAGTAGAGTTGCCATTTGTAAATGTTGACAATCGTGATGTAGAGTCTCATGGTTATAAACCTGTTGGTGGATTGTTTCCTGAAACCAGTATTGGTTGGTATCGTAAACATTTTACTATTTCAAGTGCAGATTCCGGAACTCGTTTTCAAATTCAATTTGATGGGATCTTCAGAAATGCCAATATCTGGCTCAATGGTTTTTTTGTTGGCAATAACATGAGTGGTTATATCGGGGCATCTTATGATGTTACAGATTTTATACGATTTGATCGTGATAATGTATTGGTGGTAAGAGTTGATGCGACCCAATATGAAGGTTGGTTTTATGAAGGTGCAGGGATCTATCGACATGTTTGGTTAAATCAATATGACAATCTCCATATTCCTGCCGGAGGTTTATTTGTTCATGCTGATGTGCAAAATAGAATTGCAACTGTTAATATTGAAACAACGGTAGAGAATCAAAATTTTTCTTCAGCTAATTGCACTGTCTATTCTTATATCACAGATCGTGATGGGAAACAACTAGGACAAACGAAAGAACAACCGCTTTCATTATCAGTAAATGCAAAAGGCACGATCAAACAAAAGATCACATTAACCGATCCAAGACTTTGGTCATTAGAAGATCCTTACTCGTATAGAGTAATATCTGTTGTTAAGTCAGGAAACAAAATTGTGGATGTTGTAAAAGATAGATTTGGCATAAGGACATTACGATTTGATGGTAATGAAGGATTTTTCCTAAACGGAAAACATGTTAAGATATTTGGTACTAATAACCACCAGGATCATGTAGGTGTGGGAAGCGCATTACCTGATTATTTACAATATTACAGGATAAAGCTTTTAAGAAATATGGGTGTAAATGCATATCGCACCAGTCATAATCCCCCAACGCCGGAATTATTAGAAGCATGTGATAGTTTAGGTATGTTGGTATTGGATGAAACCCGTTCATTAAACAGCAGCTCTGAAAACATCGATCAATTTGAAAGAATGATCCTAAGGGATCGTAATCATCCATCGATCTTTCTCTGGTCAATAGGTAATGAAGAAGGATGGATACATACCAACAGTAATGGAAAACGTATTGCGCAAACATTCATAGCAAAACAAAAAGAATTAGATCCAAGCCGCATATGCACCTATGCTGCTGATGTTGCAAATGTTTTTAATGGAGTAAATGAAGTGATCCCGGTTCGTGGTTTTAATTATCGCCAATATGGTGTAGCAGATTATCATCGTGATCATCCGGCTCAACCTATTGTCGGAACTGAAATGGGAAGCACCGTAACTACTAGAGGTATTTATGAAAAAGATAGTATCAGGGCTTATGTTCCCGACCAGGATATAACAGCGCCATGGTGGGCCAGCACCGCGGAAACATGGTGGAAACTGGCCGGTGAAAATCCTTACTGGATGGGAGGATTTGTTTGGACCGGTTTTGATTATCGGGGTGAGCCAACACCATATAGCTGGCCAAATATCAACTCTCATTTCGGCATTATGGATATGTGTGGCTTTCCCAAAAATATTTATTACTACTATCAAAGCTGGTGGACAGATAAGGATGTATTGCATATTTCGCCGCATTGGAATTGGAGAGATAAAAGAAATCAACCAATTGATGTTTGGGTAAATACAAATGCAGATGATGTTGAATTGTTTTTAAATGGAAAAAGTTTAGGTAAAAAAGATATGCCCCGCAACGGCCATTTACAATGGACAGTGAATTATCAACCCGGAACACTGGAAGCCGTTGCCTATAAAAAAGGGAAAAAGCTAACAACAAAAGTAGAAACAACAGGTGCAGCAACTGAAGTTGTAATGACGCCGTACAAAACAACGATGCTTGCAGATGGTAAAGATGTTTGTGTGATCAATCTTAGTGTTGTTGATCAACAGGGTCGTGAAGTACCTGATGCTGATAACATGATCAAGTTTGTTATTAAAGGTCCTGGAAAAATTATAGGTGTTGGTAATGGAGATCCAAGCAGTCATGAACCTGATAAATGTGTTGATGGTGCATGGCAAAGAAGTTCGTTTAATGGCAAATGCCAGGTGCTTGTTCAGTCAACTAAAGAAACAGGCACTATTCATTTTGAAGCGCAGGCTGCCGGCTTATGGACGGGATCAACAGATATCGTCACTGTTTCTCCAGTAAGCGTTTCTACAATTAATATTGATAAGACTTATGAATTGAAAGGTGAAGCAGCCAAACCAAGGCAAGTGACAAAGATGATCGGTGCTGATATTTCTTTTTTACCACAATTGGAAGACAGGGGGATGAAGTTTAGTGATAATGGCGTACAAAAAGATGCAATAGAAATAATGAAAGATCATGGTTTTAATTATGTGCGGTTAAGAATTTTTAATGATCCGGCAAGGGACAGCGGTTATTCCCCAAAGAAAGGCTTTTGTGACCTGGAACATACAAAGCAAATGGCGAAAAGAGTAAAAGCGGCAGGAATGAAATTTTTGCTGGATTTCCATTATAGTGATTATTGGGCCGATCCTGGCAAACAATACAAACCAGCGGCATGGCGAAATTTATCTTTCACGGAATTGAAGAATGCCTTATTCGATTACACAAAAAAAGTAATAGAGGAATTAAAAGGCCAGGGTACAACACCTGATATGGTACAGGTGGGCAATGAAATAAATCATGGTATGGTTTGGCCGGAAGGTAATGTGAGTAATGTTGATAGTATGTCGCAATTGATCGGGGCTGGTATTGCTGCGGTAAAAGCAGTTGATCCTGCTATTGTCATAATGTTGCATGTAGCATTAGGCGGACAAAATGATGAGACAGTATTTTTCATTGACCAGATGATGAAACGAAATATTCATTTTGATGTGATCGGGCTTTCTTATTATCCGAAATGGCATGGTACACTGGATGATCTTCGCGATAATATGAGTGATCTTTTAAGAAGGTATGATAAAGACATTATCGTTG
>VBAS01000053.1:25170-29288 GCA_005882975.1 Bacteroidota bacterium
AAAAAAGCAGGAAGTAAACAAGCTGGCGTTCGAATTGCCTGGTGGAAAAGGGAAAGGCACTTGTATTTGGGAGCCATTGAGCACATGGGAAAAGATATTTGATACCGATGGTAAAGCAAATGATCTTATGAAGATGTATGATGAGATCAGTAAAACATATTTAAACAAAAATTGATTTATTGAATCTCCTGTTTTTAAAAAGGTATCAACGATGAGAAACAATCTTACCATCTTTTACTTGCTTTTAATGATCCTGGTTTGTCAGTCATGTAATAACAACGATGGTAAAAATGAAATAAGCAAAGAAGATTGGGAATCATTGTTCAATGGAAAAAACCTTACCGGCTGGGATATTAAGATAAAGGACCATCCTTTGAATGAGAATTATAAAAACACTTTTCGCATTGAAGACAGTATGATCCGTGTTGTTTACAGTGATTATGGAAAATTCAATGACCAGTTTGGTCATCTCTATACACAAAAACCTTATTCGTATTATAAATTAAAACTCCAGTATCGGTTTGTTGGAGATCATCTTGCAGATGCACCAGAATGGGCAGATAGGAACAGTGGTGTGATGCTTCATTCGCAATCAGCACAAAGTGTCAATATTAACCAGAATTTCCCTGTATCGTTAGAGTTTCAATTTCTCTGTGGGAATGGAAAAGATACCGTTCCGACTGGCAGCGTATGTACGCCGGGTACATTTATTACATATGAAGGAAAACCTTTTTTAGGGCATATCAAGAATTCAAATAGTAAAACCTATTTAAAGAATGAATGGATTAGTGCAGAAGCTGAGGTATATGGTGATTCATTGATACGTCACATCATTAATGGTGATACAGTTCTTACTTATACTAAACCCATGGTTGGTGAAGGTTTTGTCAGCAAAACAAATAATTGGACCTGGGCAGGTATTACAGATTCATTAATTTGGATAAATAAAGCAAACACTCCTTTAAGAGAAGGTCATATTGCTTTACAGGCAGAAAGTCAGCCTGTAGATTTTCGCAGAATAGAAATACTCGATCTTGTTGGTTGTACCGATCCAAAGGCAAAAAATTATAAGACTTACTATGTCAGGTCAGATAATAGTCAATGTAAGTATTGATCATCCTTTAGCGGAATAATGAATTTTTCTTTTCAAACAACGATCAGGATAGACCAGAGCCAGGATGCATTAACAGAGCCATGGATTGTTTTTTCACCCAAAGGCTTATCCGGATATTTATTTTCCCATTCATGCTTGATGGTGCTTTTGTTAATCTGTGACACTTCCCGGTGATACAGGGTAGCAACCAGCAGTAATAGTATTGGAATAATTGTTCCATATAGAATCGAATTTCTTTTAAGCATAAAATTTCGGTTTTAGAATATGCTAAACACTTGCTATTATTTTTTACAAATATTTTTCAAGGGAATGATAACGTTCAGGATTGCCAACATGCTACCTTTTAATTGCTATCAGCTTAAGGATCACTCAACAAATTCCAAAATATCTCCCGGTTGACAATTCAATGCTTTGCAGATAGCTTCGAGTGTACTAAAACGAACGGCTTTAGCCTTACCTGTTTTTAATATAGAAAGGTTAGCAAGGGTTAGATCCACCTTTTCAGAAAGTTCATTCAAAGACATCTTTCTTTTAGCCATCATGACATCTAAGTTTACTATTATAGGCATAGTTATACGGTTAAATCGTTTTCAGATTGAATTTCGATACCTCTCTTAAACATCTGTGCAAGTACAAAAAGTATTACGCCCATAAACAGCCACACATCAGCTCCACCTAAACGTAAATATTGTACTTCGGGCATTTTCACGCCTTGCTCAACAAGCCACTCTTTATATTTAACTCCCCACAGTGAGATGAAGCCAATAAACAAAGACAAGTAAGAAATATTAAAAATAAGATGCCCGACCTCCTTGCTGAAAGGCTGAGACATACTTATCTTTTTTGAGCCCAAATTTTTTATGAGCAGGTAAAATATACACGCCTTCATTACTGATGAAATGCTTATCAGCAATGTCTCTGCAAAAAAATGTACTCTTCCGTATGTATAAAGGCTGGACAAATCATTTCCCACCCAATATGTTTTTGCATTAATTGAGTTTATCACCAACGTATAAAAAGCACTGAATATAGAGCCGCCGGCTTCAATACATACGCCAATAAATATTATCCATGAAAGGACATTCAATATTTTCAGAATCTGCTTAGTACTAATTTCCATAATTTTAGTTTTAAGAGTGATAACACAAATATAGATAAATATTTATTGATAAACAATAAAAATACATCTTTATTTGATAAAAGTTATCCACACCTCAAAAAGAAGTGGGTTGCAAACATTTGAAAAAGTAATGTATGAAGTTGATTATTAGTAGGTGAAGCTCTTAAGAGTCAAGGACTTTCTTTTAGTAATTTGAATAAAATATTTTGAAGATGAAAACCGCAATCATAACTGGTGCTTCGGGTAATATGGGACAAGCAGTAGTAAAAAAATTTATCGATGAAGGATATAAAGTGATCGGAACTGTTGTGCCTAATGATCCTGTGTCAATAAATTTTCCAGAAGATAAATTAGACAAGGTGGTTGTTGATCTGATGAGTGAGGATGATTCTGCAAAGTTTATAAATGATATTACTTCAAAATATGGTTCTGTGGATGCTGCCGTATTAACTGTTGGTGGTTTTGCAATGGGTTCGGTTGCGGAAACAAAAACAAGTGATATTGCTAAACAATACAAACTCAATTTTGAAACAGCCTATAATGTTGCAAGACCTGTGTTTGTACAAATGATGAAGCAAAACAATGGAAGAATCTTTATTATTGGCTCCAAACCCGGACTGAGTTCTGTGAACAGTAAAGGAATGGTGGCTTATGGTTTGGCTAAATCGCTCATCTTCCGTCTCGCAGAATTAATGAATGCAGAAGCCAAAGGAACGAATGTTGTTGTTTCTGTTATTGTGCCGAGCACCATTGATACGCCGCAAAATCGTAAGTCAATGTCGGATGCTGATCCTGCAAAATGGGTAAAGCCTGAAGCGATCGCGGATGTTATTTATTTCTATTGCACCGATGCAGCAGCGGTATTGAGAGAACCCGTGATCAAAGTGTATAATAATGCTTAAATAGAAATGAGTAGCCAAAAACTAATTCAATTCTTTAAAAGTTCAAATCTTGTTTCAGCAAAAGCTGCGGAGGAGATCGCCAATACATTTTCTTCTAAAGAAATAAAGAAGAATAGTTTTTTATTAAAAGAAGGAAGAGTCAGTGATGAATATTTCTTTTTAGAGAACGGATTTATAAGAGCTTTTGCAAATGATATAGAAGGCAATGATGTAACAACAAATTTTTATTCATCCGGCCAGGTTGTTTTTGAAGTGTCTTCTTTTTTTAACCGCACAATATCAAAAGAAAATTTCCAGGCAATAGTTGATTGTGAAGGTTGGTATATAACTTATGAGCAATTGAACAACCTTTTTCATTCAATGCATGAATTCAGGGATTTTGGACGTTCAATACTTGTAAAAGGATTTTCTTCATTAAAAATAAGAATGCTCTCAATGATCACGGAAACGGCTGAACAACGTTATGATACACTGCTCAAAACAAACCCGGAGATATTTCAGCAGGCGGCGCTTAAACATATTGCCTCTTATCTTGGCATTACGGACACTTCCTTAAGCCGCATACGTAAAGAGTATACAAAAAAATAAACTCCTTTTCATTTCTTGCCATTTGCCAAGAGCACTGTTTATTTCGTGAAGTTTCTTTGTGTAATGAGATCAATTAACAATAAAACATTATACAATGAAAAATAACTTTTCAACCCCCGGCTTTTTATGGCCATTGCTTACGCTGGTCTGTTTAATAATTATTTTAACGGGTTTAAGAATCGTGTTAAAAAAGACAAATTGGAAAAAGGGTATGCAGAATAAATTTTTTTTTGTAACCATGTTTATCCTGGTGATATGGATAGGTTTGTTAACTATACTTTCCTATAAAGGCTTGTTTACAGATTTCAGCAAGTTGCCACCACGTCCTGCGTTGGCCGTACTTATACCTTTACCAATTATTTTTTTAGTTGCTTTCTCTAAAAGAGGAACACAA
>VBAS01000053.1:29360-41293 GCA_005882975.1 Bacteroidota bacterium
GCTGGTAAGTTGCCTGTGCAAATGACTTTTGAAGGAAGAAATTTTGATGTATTGACCGGTGTATTGGCACTACCTGTAGGTTATATTCTTGCAAGAAAGAAAACTAATGCACCAAAATTGACTGTTGCTTTTAATATAGTTGGGATCATATTACTATTAAACATCCTGGTGATCGCAGTACTTTCAATGCCAACATCTATTCGTTATTTTATGAATGAGCCATCAAGCACAATCGTGAGTCAATTTCCTTTTATTTTATTACCAGGAGTGTTGGTGCCGATCGCTTATACAATGCATATTTTTTCACTGCGCCAACTATTTGCAAAGCAAAAAAACATCAACATTAATTTTGTATCGAACCGATCAGCGAGTTTATCACACTCCTGATCGAATTCAAAGTGGCCGTATCTTTTACTTCATTTTTTTCATTTAATTTGGAACGGATAAAAGATAGCAATAGAGTTGCTCCGTCAGGAATTTTTGAACTTATTGCTTTTAAGGTAAGTAAGAAGGCAGCATGAGCTTTATCTCCACCGGTGGCGGCTGTAATAAGAGCAACGGGTTTGTCGGGAAAAGCCGTAGAAGAAGAAACTGTCCAATCCAATGCATTCTTCAGTGCGCCGGGTACACCAAATGCATATTCAGGGATACAGAAAAAAACTCCATCAGCCTCAGATAATAGTTTTATAAAATGGACAACAGGTGCAGGTATCTCGCTACTGTCATCAAATGCAGGTACCTCTGCTAGTCTATTATAGATGTTGAATTCCACATTTGCAGGAACTAAGCCTGCCACAATATTTAAGATGGCACTGGCTGATGAATTAGAACGAAGGCTACCGGAAATCCCGAGGATCTTTATTTTTCCTTTCATTATGATCACTAAGCTAGTGTAAAATCAGAAAGGAAAATTTTTTACTCAGTCCCAAATAAATTTATTAACTGATCACTACAAAGAAAAGTTTGCTGAAGTGACTTGCTTAAATTACACGCCATATTTTATTTCATAGCGTCTTTTGTAACTATTCAACTCTCTTACTGGTGCTTTACTAAATAGATTACTGGCGATATTCAACAGCCTGCTTAATATCTTTTGCTTTTGCTGGGTATCTGAAGGAAGATCAAACATCTTTTCATCGATGAATGGATTCTCACTATACTGCAGTATCATTTCGTCCAGAGTCAGATTTGTGCTCATAAAAAAGTTTTTAAGATTGGATCTGATAAAAACTTTAGAAAAACCGTGCCAACTCTAATAAATTCCTTTGTCAACAAAACAAAATAAGATCTCGGTGAATGGTTTTAGGATCATTGGAATTTCCCCGGCATCACATTTGCAACCTTATCAGGAAACAGGATATATGAAAAAGATTTTTCTTATTATGGCATTAAGTCTTTCTTTAGTTGCAATGCAATCATGTAATAATGATACAAATACCAAGGAAGATGAAAAAACATTAAGCACTACAGATGTTCCTGCGCCGGTACAAACAGCTTTTAGTGCAAAATATTCCACAGCAACGGAAGTAAAATGGGAAGATGCACATGAGAATAACGTGCATACCTATAAAGCGAAATTCCTGATGAATGGAAAAAAAATGAAAGCGGAGTTTGATTCTAATGGAGGCCTTGTAAAAGAAGATGAAGATAAGTAAGCAGACAATTTTTTAGACAATACGCCGGATCCTATGAGTGGTTAAAGGATGCATAGTAATATGCATCCTTTTTCTTTTCAGACACGCAACCTTTCAGTACCATTTATATTCTATCTTCTGTATTTTTGACCCCGACGTTTTGTTTAAAACTTTTGTATGAGAAAGACACTTTTATTAACCGGCATTTTTACCCCTATGATCTTTTTAGCTTTTAAATTTCAGGATAAAAACCTACAGGAAAGTATGAAACGGGGAAAAGAAGTTTACATGATCCATTGTCAAAATTGTCATATGGAAAATGGGCAGGGAATGGAAGGAGTGAACCCTCCATTGGCAAAAACAGCATACTTAAAAGACGCTAAGAAAAACATTGGATATATTCTTAACGGACAAACCGGTGAAATAACTGTAAATGGAAAAAAGTATAACGCCATCATGAATCCTTTGAATTACCTGGATGATATACAAATTGCTGATGTACTCAATTATGTTCGCAACAGTTGGGGAAATAAATATCCGATCGTTACTCCTGCACAAGTAAAAGCAGAAAGAAAATAGAGACCACTGATCAAGGTACAAGCGACAAGGCACAAGAAATAAAACTTTTCTTGTGCCTGCTTTTTATACTTCGTTAATATTGAAAGGCAGTTTTCTTATTCTTTTACCTGTAAGGTCAAAGATCGCATTGCATAATGCTGGTGCAAACGGCGGTAGTCCCGGTTCGCCAACGCCACCAGGCTTTTCATCATTTTCCATGATATGCACTTCTATTTCCGGTATCTCATTAATGCGTGGCATTTTATATTGGTGAAAATTTGTTTCCACCGCTTTACCATCTGCGAAATGAATTTCATGAACTGCAGCGGCTCCATAAGCCATTATAATACTTCCTTCTACCTGGGCACGAATAATATCGGGATTTACATACCAACCGCAATCCATTACTGCCCACACTTTATCGATCTTTATTTTACCATCTGCTTTTTTGGAAACTTTTACTACTTCGCCAACAATACTTTTGAAGCATTCAGTGATGGCGACACCATATCCTTCATATTTCTTTTTAGAGGCCCAGCCACTCACATCACGTAGCTTTTCTGCGAGCCAGCGATACCTTTCATTGGAAAAATGATTCATACGAAACTCTAATGGATCTTTGCCGGCTTTGACAGCCAATTCATCCATAAAACTTTCATAGGCAAACGCATTTGTTGAGGAATACACCGAACGCCACCACATTACGGGTATGGGAGATTCTGTTGGTACATCACCGAAGCTGTAGTTAGGAATGCCTTCAAAATAAGTTTCTAAGAAACCTTCAGTAGTGCTCGTATTAAAAGCAGTTTTATCAGGATTTGGTGACCACTGATGATCCATGTTTTGCGCCGCCATCTTTGCCTGGAAAGAATTTATTCTTTCGCCATCTATGCTTCCTTTGCATTCATATACCGCACCAGGGCGGTATGGCCCTTGTGTCATATCATCTTCTCTTGTCCAAACTACTTGTACAGGTGCATTCATTTCTTTTGACAGCAAAACAGGCTCATAAGTATAATCCGTAAAAGCTTTTCTGCCAAAGCCACCACCCAGGAAAGTCATATTCACTTTTACATTTTCAGGATTTAGTTTTAACCTTCCGCAAATATCCCGTTGAACCCAATCAGGTCCTTGTATTGGTCCCCAAACTTCCACTTTATCTGCCTGCACATAGGCAGTACAGGTTAATGGTTCCATACAAGCATGTGCTTCGTATGGAGTTTCATAAATAGCTTCAACTTTATTTTCTGTTCTTTCAAAAACACCATCTGCATTACCGCCTGATCGCTGGGACAAAGCATGTTTCTTCAGGTCTTCCTTCATTCTCGAATAGAGTTGTTCCGTATCCAATCCTGCAAAACGTGAATCATCCCATTCGACTTTTAATGCTTTGCGTCCTTCCAATGCAGCCCATAATGAATCTGCGATGACGGCGACACCTTCTCTTTCAAATGCAAATACAGGTGCGGTTGTTTTTAATACTTTTTTTACACCGGGCACTTTCATTGTTGCCGAATCATCAAAGCTTTTCACCTTTCCTTTAAAACGAGGGCTACGTTCGATAACAGCATACAACATTCCCGGAAGTTTTACATCCAATCCAAATTCTGCTTTTCCGTTTATTTTATCGGGATTGTCTTGCCTCGCCAATGGTTTACCTATGATCTTATAATCTTCACGCTTTTTAAGTTTTACTTCTTTCGGAGGAGTAAGTTTTGATGCATCTTCAACTAATTCGCCAAAACCAAATTTTTTGCCAGTTGGTCTATGAATGACAAAGCCATTTTCTGCATAGCAATCATTCTTACTTACATTCCATTTTTTTGCAGCAGCTTCAATCAGCATTTCTCTTGCCGTTGCACCAGTTTGTAATAAAGATTTATAAGAGCCACGAACTGTCGAGCTTCCACCGGTGATCTGGCTACCGAATTTAGATGGATGACCTGGCGCAAATGCAATATTTACTTCATCCAAAGACACTTCAAGTTCTTCAGCGATCATTTGAGGAACTGCCTGGAATGAACCTTGTCCCATTTCAGAACGATGATTTAATATCGTCACCTTACCGGTTTTATCGATCGATATCCATGCAGTGAGTTCAATACCTTCTTCAGCGGCTTTTTGAGCAGTAAGAATTTCAGCTGCTTCATTTGCCAAACCGGGCATTGCGTAACCAATGGTTAAAGCAGCACCGGTCATACTACCGAGACGGATAAAATTTCTGCGTGATAAATTTTTATCTGTGGTTTGCATGTCAATTCAGTTTTAAATTAATTAGAAGCTTTTGCCATCATCTGTGCAGCGGTTTTTATCGCTTTCCGAATACGAGGGTATGTTCCGCATCGACAAATATTTCCCATCATCGCATTATCAATATCCTGGTCTGTCGGATTTGGAATGCGTTTCAATAAAGCTGCTGCTGCCATTAACTGTCCGCTTTGACAATAACCACATTGAGGAACTTGCTCAGCTATCCAGGCTTTTTGAACAGCATGTGTGTTATCATCGGAAAGACCTTCAATGGTTGTGATGGTTTGCTTAGCAGCTGTGGAAACAGGTAATGTACATGAACGAACAGGATTACCATTTAAATGCACGGTGCATGCACCGCATTGTGCCATACCGCAACCATATTTTGTTCCATGCAAACCTGCTAAGTCACGGATGACCCAAAGCAAAGGCATTTTGGGATCTGCTTCTACTTTATAAGTTTTTCCATTAATGGAAAGATTGTAAGATGCCATAAGAAGTGATTTGGTGAAACGAGGCTATTAAGTTACGAATTACCGCATTTACTCAGTAGGAAAATATTCCCGCCCATCCCCACAGCGATTTCTAATTATTAAAGATTCTGCTAAAGCCCCTTCCCGGTGGGAAGGGGAGAAATAGTTTTATATTTGAGGTATCCTTTTTCTCAATAATATTGAGACCTATTTATTCAAACGAATAATCAAATCTAAGTTTCCCCCTTCGGGTAACAAGGGACCATGAAAGAGATCCGTGATATCATAAAGGCTTACGATGAGGCGCATAAGTTGGGAAAACAAACAGCTTTGGCAACGGTAGTACATGTAGATGGCTCATCTTATAGAAGACCGGGAGCCAGGATGTTGATAGAAGATGATGGGCAATTAACTGGTGCAATCAGCGGCGGTTGTTTGGAAGGAGATGCTTTACGCAAAGCGTTGCTGGTAATTACAGAAAAAAGATCAAGACTTGTTACTTATGATACAATGGACGATGATGATGCAAAATTCGGAGTAGGACTTGGGTGCAATGGTATTATACAGGTGCTGATAGAACCGATTGATGAAACGAGTGTCAATAACCCGATCAAATTTTTAAAAGCCGTTAATGAAAAAAGGCAGCAATCCATTTTAGTTACTTTGTTTTCTTTACAGGATAAAAAAAGTCCGCAATACGGAACTTGTTTGTTGATGAAAGAAGATAAAACTATTATCGATACAGCACCTGTTTTAAAAGATGTTTTAATACATGATGCGGAAGAAGTGATGATCAACCAGGTTTCTTCATTTAAAAATTATATTTCAAACGATCATGATCTTACAGCATTTATTGAAGTAATAAACCCCCCGGTTTCAGTGATAATTATTGGCGCAGGCAATGATGTAATCCCCCTGGTGGAGATGGCTGACATTCTTGGCTGGGAAACAACAGTTATAGATGGGAGGGCAAACTATGCAAAGAAGCAAAGGTTTGCAAGTGCATGCCAGGTATTAGTTTCAAAACCTGAACAAGCATTAGAACAAATAGAGATAGATGAAAGAACAGTTTTTCTGCTAATGGCCCACACCTATAATTATGACAAGGCAATGCTAAAGCAGTTGTTACAAAAAAATGTTACGTATATCGGCATGCTTGGCCCAAAGAATAAGAGAGAAAGAATATTAAATGAATTTAAAGAGGATGGATTGGTTTTTACAGCGCAACAAATTTCATCACTTCATAGCCCTGTTGGTTTGGATATCGGCGCTGAAACTTCGGAAGAAATTGCCTTATCAATTTTGGCGGAGATCAAAGCATTTTTTGCAAACAAGGATGTTCAATCATTGCGAAAGATTAAAGAAGTGATACATCCCCGTTCGGCCACTCTAATTGAAGAAGTGAAACTAACTTCAAAACAATAAATTGCCAGCAGCAACTAATATAGGAATAGTTATTCTTGCCGCAGGTTCATCATCACGATTCGGAGAACCAAAACAATTATTGCAATATGACGATAAAAATTTGTTGCAGCATACAATTGATGCGGCTGTAAACTCTAATGCAAAGACTGTGATAGTTGTATTGGGGGCAAAGGCAGATCTGATTTCAAAAGAAATTGATAAAACAAAAGTTCATATTGTCGGAAACACTGAATGGCAAGAAGGAATGGCTTCATCGGTAAGAACCGGGTTAAGCACATTGCAAAAAGGATCTCCTTCAACTGATGCCGTAATTTTTATGGTTTGTGACCAACCTTTTGTTTCCTCTTCATTGATAAATAACCTGATCGATACACACATTGATACAGGCAAGCCAATCGTGACCTGCAATTATGGAGAAGTAGTCGGTCCGCCTGCACTATTTCATAAAAATTTTTTCGATGAATTGATGGAATTAAAAGGTGATGTTGGTGCAAGAAAGATCATTCAACAACACAAAGATAAAGTGACTACGCTTTTATTTACTGAAGGGAAAATAGACATAGATACAAAAGAAGATTATGAAGAATTGAACAATTCATAACCATAGATTACTTACCCGCTTTCTGCTTCGCTATTTCATGATTAAGATTTGCAAAGAATTGTTTAGTCAGCATTTCTGTCACACTACTTAATACTTTTTCGCCCATCATTTTCATTAACCCACTGATCGTTACATCACCAGTAAAAGCAACTTCCGTTTCTTTATTTGATATTGGCAACAATTCGATCTTCATAACGGAATTGACAGTGCCGATCTTATTATGTTGCTGCGCTTTGAGAGTAAATGTTTTTTGGTGGCTTATATTTTCCATTTGCATATCGCCGGTAAACTCACCACTAACTGGTCCAAACTTTACTTCCAAAGTAGATTTGTAAGTATTCTCTCCTGTCTTTTCCAGTTTTGAAATGCCAGGGACAATTTTCGGAAGTATTTCTACATCCATTAGCATATTCCATAAGGTTTCCGTATCGGTTTCTACATTGCGCTTCCCTTTAAGTTCCATATCTGTTTATATATTTAATCCATGCAGTATACTTAAAACTGCCGTAATTTTTGCATAGCCACACTGTTTTTACGGCTCAAAGACAGAATAATTAAACATAGCTGCTCAGGAATTGATAAATTTGTTATTCGCCTAAACCTGGGAAATGATCGTTGATAAATATAACAGGGTTCACAACTATCTCCGTATTTCACTGACGGATAATTGCAATCTGCGTTGCTTTTATTGCATGCCGGAAGAAGAGTATGAATTTACAGCTGCTTCAAAGCTGATGCAGAAGGAGGAGATCGAGGCGTTATCAAAGATTTTTGTAAGCCTTGGTGTAAATAAAATTCGGCTGACAGGCGGAGAACCGTTGGTAAGAAAAGATGCAGGAGAAATAATAAGATCATTATCAAAGCTACCGATCAAATTAACGATCACGACTAACGGATCAAGACTGCATGAGTTTGTAGACATTCTCGAAGAGTCACGAGTACATTCTCTGAATATTAGCTTAGATACATTGCAACCGGAAAAATTTAATCTCATAACAAGAAGAGATCAGTTTAAGCAGGTGTATAATAATATCCAGCTTTTATTGAAAAGAAATTTTCATGTAAAAGTGAATATGGTTGTGATGAAAGGCCTTAATGAGAGTGAGATCAATGATTTTGTAGAATGGACAAAAGAACAACCTGTGCATGTGCGTTTTATTGAGTTCATGCCTTTTACCGGTAACAGGTGGACAAGCAATAAAGTATTTACCATGCAAGAGATGCTGGAAGTGATCCGGAAAAAATATGATGTAATAAGATTGCAGGATGAAAAACATGATACATCAAAAGGATATATGGTAACGGGTCACCAGGGAACATTTGCCATAATAAGTACAATGAGTGCCAACTTTTGCGGCGATTGCAACCGGCTTCGCTTAACTGCAGATGGAAAAATGAAGAATTGTTTGTTTGCAGAAAAAGAAACGGATCTATTATCTGCATTGAGAAGAGGAGAAGATGTTATTCCCTTAATTCATCAGAACATTCGCAGCAAGGCGAAAGAACTCGGTGGTCAATTCACGGCAGATTTCGAACATCTTCATCCGGAAGAAATTCATAATCGGAGTATGATAACTATTGGAGGATAAAATCAAACCCCCTGTCGCCCTGAAGGGAAGACTTAGATTGACTAAACTTTCATGAAATGATCTCAGTTTTTGAAGCGAAAAAAATAATTGATGAAAATGTTTTTTGTTTGCAGCCCGTGACCTTACCATTACAAGAATCAGCTGGTTTGATATTAGCTGAAGACGTTCATGCTTCAATGGATATTCCTGCGTTCCCTCAATCGTCAATGGACGGCTATGCCTTTTCTTTTGAAGGGTGGAAGAAACATAAGAAATTAAAAATAGCAGGCGAAGTCGCTGCCGGCAGTAGTGAAACATTTACTCTTGCTCCTGAAAATACGGTTCGCATTTTCACCGGTGCAGCGGTCCCTACTGGTGCGGATACTGTGATAATGCAGGAAAAAATAAAAACTGTAAATGGAGAATTGATCATAGAAGATGAAACACTACAATTAGGTAATAGTGTCAGATCAAAAGGCTCTGAAATAAAAGCCGGGGAATTGGCATTAGGTAAAGAAAGTATTTTATCTCCTGCATCAATTGGTTTTCTAGCCGGCATTGGAATTACTGAAGTAAAAGTTTATCCAAATCCTTCAATAGCTATAATTATTACAGGTAATGAATTACAACAACCGGGGCAATCATTACAGCATGGACAAGTTTATGAGTCAAACTCTTTTGCATTAAAAGCAGTTTTGCAGCAATTGTATATTAATAATATTGAAATTCTATATGCAACCGATCAGCCTGAAGTAGTAACCGGAACCTTAAAAAAAGCATTAGAACAAGCTGATGTGGTTTTGTTAACTGGTGGTATTAGTGTTGGGGACTATGATTTTGTATTGCAGGCAGCAACTGAATGTGGTGTTGAGAAATTATTTCATAAGATAAAACAGCGGCCTGGCAAACCATTGTATTTTGGAAAGAAAAAAAACAAATTGATTTTTGGATTACCCGGCAATCCATCTTCCGTCCTTACCTGTTTTTACCAGTATGTTATCCCGGCCCTGGAAAAATTATCAAATCGAAAAATTGGTTTGCAATCAGTAAGAGCTCCTTTGGCCAAAGCATTTCAAAAAAATACAGGTCTAACCCATTTCCTCAAAGGTTTTTATAATGGTAAAACGGCAGTTCCATTGGATGCCCAGGAATCTTTTCGCCTTAGTTCATTTGCAAAAGCAAATTGCCTGATCCAGGTTGACGAAGACACAACAACTTTGAACGAAGGTGAATTGGTTGATGTATATTTATTGCTACAATAATTCTGGTGGAAAGTCTTATTCTTTTTTATATACTATTATTTCTTGTAGCATTTTTATATTCATCCGTTGGTCACGGGGGTGCAAGCGGATACCTGGCCTTGATGGCTCTGTTTAGTATTACACCAGATGTCATGAAACCAACAGCATTATTGCTGAATCTTTTTGTATCACTTACTTCCTTCATCCAGTTTTATCGTGGCAAACATTTTAACTGGAAAGTTTTTTTACCGTTTGCCATAGGTTCCGTGCCGATGGCTTTTTTAGGAGGTCTAAAAACACCGAACGTAGACATATATAAAAAGGTATTAGGCATATTATTAATTATACCTATTATAAGATTTTTATTTTTTGCAAACATCAAAGTTGAAGAAGTAAAAAAATCAAATTTCGTTTTATCAGTATTGATAGGTGCGGTTATTGGTTTTCTTTCCGGTCTGATCGGTATTGGCGGAGGGATCATTTTATCTCCCGTTCTTTTATTATTGAAATGGTCTGACATGAAGCAGACAGCAGCTATTAGCGCCTTATTTATATTTGTTAACTCCGCGGCCGGTTTTACTGCACAATTACAAAAAGGAATTAATTTCAGCACTGACATGTATGCATATGTTGCGGTGGCTTTTGTGGGAGGATTATGCGGCGCATATTTTGGTTCTTTAAAACTAAATCAGAACTTTTTAAAATATTTATTGGCGATTGTTTTGATCATCGCCTCGTATAAACTATTATTTACGTCAGCTTAAACTAAACTTTATGAGATTGATCCTCTTTGTGGTTTTGGCGTTTACTTTTTTTTCTGCATCGGCGCAGAGTAAAAATATTCCCACTACGGAAAGTTTTTCTATTGAAGGAAAAGTAAAGAAAAGCCTGGACGTTTCACTCGGTGATCTTTCATCTTACAAATCGTATTCTATCGATAGCATTGTGATCACCAATCATCTTGGTGAAAGAAGAAGTACATTAAAAAATGTGAAAGGAGTTTTGTTGAAAGATATTTTGGGCAAAGTGGAAATAGATGCAGAAAGCCCAAAAGTGTTGAGTGAATATTATTTTGTCTGTATTGCCTCCGATAATTATAAAGCTGTTTTTTCCTGGAATGAAATTTTTAACAGCGCAACAGGCAGCTCTGTTTACATACTGACAGGACATGATGGAAAACCAGCATCCGCATTAGATAACAGAATTGCCCTTGTTTCACCCACAGATCAAATGACTGGCCGCAGGTATGTAAAAGGATTGCAGAAAATTGTTGTTGAAAGAGCTAAATAAATTTAGAAGCGATAGGCGTTGGTAATCCATCCATGCTAACCATATTTTTTTCTTTCTTATATTCTTCAAGACCATCTTCACCTTTCTTTTCGGCCCATTTTATTGCATGATCCCGTTCACCGAGGTATTCATAGTAAGGAATTCCAAATCCGCAAGACGATTTTACTTTAAAAATATCTGCAACAATGATCTGCCTCGTCGCAGGAAGAATTTTAAAATGCTGAGATAACTTGTCCCATTCATCATCACCCGGCAGCACAGTTTTCCCTTTCCCATAAAGTCTTAAAATTTTTGGCGGTCCATCAAAGGCACAAAACATAAAAGTGATGCGACCGTTTTCCAGGAGATGGGCAGATGTTTCATTTCCACTTCCTACAATATCAAGATAGCCGACCCGGGTTGGCGAAAGGACCCTAAAGCAATCAAATCCCTTTGGAGAAAGATTGATATGACCTTCTTCATTAAGTGGCGCCGTAGTTACAAAGAATAAATGCTGAGCCTCGATAAAATTTTTGTGCTCAGCACTGATTTCTTCCATTTCCTTACCCATAAATGTCTGTTTGAGCAAAGATAATTCTAAGTAATTTTGTTATCCTGTTATTATTTTATGAGTGTAAAAATTATTTTGTTTGGCAAGCTTGCAGATATAGCTGGGGGCTCAGTATCTGTCGATAATGTTGCCGATACTGATAGTTTGATAAATGCTTTACACAAAGAGTATCCTAAATTCACTCAAACAAAATATTTAATAGCAGTAGATAAACAGGTAATAAAAGAAAACACTGTCTTAAATAAAAAAAGTACTGTGGCACTATTGCCACCTTTTTCAGGCGGATAAAAATGATCGATCAAAAATTATATGAACGTTATCATCGCCAGATCATCTTACCTGA
>VBAS01000305.1 GCA_005882975.1 Bacteroidota bacterium
AGGTTGATGATAAAGAATGTAATCAAATCCTTTCTTCAAAGTTCCTTTTTCATAGCCAAGCCGTTCAAGACTTTGTCCTGAAACACTATTGCTTTTTTGCCCGGTATTTCCTGTGTTGTAATTCGGAATGATCAGATCAGGAATGATATCCTCGCTTATATTTTCAAAACCAAAATATCCCACCTGTCGTGTTGCATGAATATAATTATTGAACTTAACGCCGTTCTCAAATTCCACAACACTTAAACCATTTGAGATATCCAATGAAACTTTTTTCACTTTACCGACCTTATTAAGATCAAATTCAATGGCAGCGCCGGGGATCTTTGTAGGTGCAGGATATTTTTCATAAGGCTCATCTCCTATTTTTTGTACAGAATCATACTGATCCATTTTTACTTTCTCTACAACCCACTTAAATTTCAGCTTACAGATCAACTCTATCAAGCGACATTCTTATTTTATTATCCTTCTCCCAGATTAATGCACCCAACCAGCCATTACCCAAGGGAATTCCTTCATCCCATCTTTTAGCCAATGTATCAAATCCAAGATTGTGTTTGGGTTTAGGTTGTGCGAAAATATTTATGGAAACAAATAACAATAAGGAAAGAAGTCGTGTCAATTCGTAGTTATTATCGTAGTTATTAATTCTTCTTCTCTGGTGGTTTTACAACTGTAGTGTCAGTCTCGAGAATTGGTACATAATAACCACCGGTGTCTAAAGTTACGTTCGGAAAATTACTTTTTAGCGTCGACCACTCTGAAGCGGTAATAAATGTTTTGTAAATATATATGGCTTGCAATTTCGGAAGACCTTTTAATTGCATGATCCCATTTGTAGTTACTTTTGTTCCGACAATATTTAGATATTGAAGGTTGATCAATAATCTTAAAGAGGCAAGACCTCTATCTGTTATCATTGTATTGTCCAATTGCAAACGTGTAATACTTGTAAGTTGGGCTATTGATGCCAGCAAAGTATCCGAGATCTTTTTTCCGCTTAGGTTTAACCAAACCAATTGTTTTTTTATAGGTAACAATAAAGCGATGTCCTTTTCAGTTACCGAATCAACTGTCACAAAATTCACGGTCAAGTAATTGCTGTTTTGTGCTACCGGTAAAACTACAATGCCTCTTTGTTTTAATTTTTGCAATGCTTTATCATCTGCCTTCTCAACTATAGCCTGTGGCACATCTGGTGGAATTTTTTTTACTTCCTTTTGCAATGAAAGCAGGATCGGTTTTATTTTTTCCGGTTGCTCCAGCTCTTTTGCCTTTTTATCAAATGTCGCTCCTGTTGCGATCCACCAATGTATCAATTCAATTTCATTATCTTTTAATTGGGGCTTCTCTTTAGGCGGCATATGATGCTCCTCATTGCGTGGCAATAACAATCTTTTCATCAAATCACTTTCATCAGCATTGCCCGGGTTGATCACTTTTCCATCTTTTCCCCCTTTTAAAATAAACTCGGGCTCATCTAATCTAAGTTTGCCTTTCTTTTTACTTTTATTGTGACAGCCATAACATTTGCTTTCAAATATTGGCCGAATTATATCTGCATATGCATTTGCTTCCTGTACATCAGCAATTGGTTTGATCGCTTTTTCGATCACACTATCTTTTGAAAATCCTTTGGTAAGATAATCGGATCCATGAGTAAGCGATCCACCCAAATGGCCTGTAACAAAGATCAAAGGAACCATCAGCAGTATTACCCATTTAGCAAATTCATTTTCCCAACGATTAAATAAATATGCAATGAGTGATATGGATGCAGTTGCGATAGCAAACCATGTATGTCTATCTATCAATTCATCATCATAGTCGCCGCTTAGTGAAAGAAAATAACCGCTGATGCAGGAAAGAATGGCGCTGATCATTCCCCAGAATAAAGCAATACTTGTAGCAGCATGCAGCGCTGCATATTTAGGTTTGAATGCAAGCAATTGAAATAATGCAGCTATTAGTAAAATACCAATTGGCAAATGGACCAGCAAAGGATGGAATCTTCCTATCAATTCGGTCATAATAATAAAGCTTTGGGCTGCGAGCTATGAGCTGCGAGTAAATACATTATTTATAAGTTAACTATAAAATCATAAAATAAAATTTGAAACATTAGCTCGTAACTCGCAGCTCATAGCTCACAGCTACTTATATCTTTCTCTCAGCAATTTCATCATATACACATTTATCTCCCATTGATTTTCCAGCGGTTGTTTTGTATAAGCCATGGTAGGCATATAATCAGGTGGGCCAAACTCGGTTAAGAAAGTCATTCGTTCTCCATTCTTCTTTTTTCTTTCTACCACTTTATCCCACCACGCAAGATGAGCTTTCACTGCATTCTCCCATTCAGGAGCTCTTGGATCATTTACCTGTGGGCCCTCAGGATGACCGATTCTTGCATGAATATGTTCCACTCTGTCCAATGTCATATTTAATGTATCCTGTTGATCTGCTAATAAACTCTCATGAACATTACACCAGTGTGATACGTCGAATGTAATTTTTAAGTCGGGATATTTTTCCATGAACTGTCTTGCAACAGGAGCAGCATATAAAATCCTTGAACGATGCGTTTCATGACAAATAGTAATACCTGTTTCTTTTGCCAGTGCAAGGGTGTGGTCAATAAATTTTTTATTATCATCAAAGCTAAAATGATCTCTGCCGGAGTGATTATTAATATAAAGAGGACGTTGAATATTCTGCTTCGCAGCTGCATCAACCATTTTTTTATAATACTCCAAATGTTCCTTCGGGTCATTTTGAAAACCGCCACATAAGAATCCAACTTCTAATCCGTGTGTCTTTAATGCTGCAAACAATTCATCCTTTTTATTGTCAGCAGGCCACCAGGCCTCGATGCCGTCATAACCTTCTTTTTTTGCTTTTGCACAAAAGGCATCCGTGCTACCGTCAAAGCCCCAGTTGGTAGCCATTATTTTTAATTCGTAATTCTTATTCATGGTGAAAGAAGGTTGAGTTGCTGATGAAATTTTATCGAGAGGAGAAAACATCAACGCTGCTGTTGCAGTGGCTGATGTTTGTAAGAATTTTCTTCTGTTAGTCATCTAATAATACCATTTATCTTTTAAATGTCTATAAACAGGCCCGTCAGCCTGAATTTTTTTAATAAAATAAACACCATTATAAATATCAATAGCTCCACTAAGACAATAAAAGATTCTATCCCGATCTTTTGAAATAAATCGAACCCTAGCCTTTTCTTTTACTTCTTTTAATCTCGAATATTCTATTTCATTCAATTTTCCCATCAGTAAATCGGAACTATCAAGGCCATAAATTCCATCAGGTTTTAAATTCATTATTTCATTTGCCGAATCCAGAATTTGAGAGTTTTTATTAATATAAATGTTGTAAGATTTTTTAATTAAAGGCTGCTCTGTCACATTTTGAATTACAATACCACAGGTAATAATAAGTGTCCAGAATATTTTTAATTTAGTACTACTTTCTTTGAACAGGATTAAAATATATCCAAAAGCTGATAAAATTAATCCGGCTAAAAGAATACTTGAATAAATACTGTCTTTCCTACTAAAAAAAATGAAACTGAGAATTACCATCATAATTCCCCCAAGAAGAAAAATATGACGAATTGAAAATTTCATTTATGCTAATATCTCCTGGATCACTTTTCCTTTCACATCCGTTAATCTAAACGGTCTTCCCTGGAATTCATAGGTGAATTTTTCGTGATCGAAACCCAACTGGTTTAAGATCGTTGCCTGTATATCGAAGGCTTCTGTTTTTCCACTGATCACACTATAACCGATCTCATCTGTTTCGCCATAAGTAGTGCCGCCTTTGATGCCACCACCTGCCATCCACATACAAAATGCTTCTGTATGATGATCTCTTCCTTTAAATGGAACTGCTTTTCCTTCCCTGTTTTCCTGCATCGGCGTTCTTCCAAATTCACCACCCCAGATCACCAGTGTTTCATCAAGCAAGCCTCTTTGTTTCAGATCAAGTATCAATGCGGTCATTGATTTATCAACTTCCCTGCA
>VBAS01000306.1 GCA_005882975.1 Bacteroidota bacterium
GTATTCTTTTCACATTAACATGTCTTGCATTTGGATTATTGATCTCTGCTTCCACAGACTCGCAACAGGTAGCTATGTTCATTTCACTTACCGGGATGTTTTTACCAACGATCATGCTGAGCGGCTTTATGTTTCCGATTGAAAATATGCCCTTGCCATTGCGCATTATTTCCAATATAGTACCGGCCAAATGGTATTATTTGATTGTAAAAGATGTAATGATAAAAGGAGTTGGAATAGGAGAGATATGGAAGGAAACATTGATACTTGCTGGTATGATGTTGTTTTTATTAACACTTGCCATTAAGAAATTTAAAATCCGGTTGGCATGAGAACATTACGGTTTTTATTACAAAAAGAATTCAGGCAGATCTTTCGTGATCCATCCATTCTGCGTATCATATTCGTTATGCCAATGATCCAGCTTCTTATTCTTCCCTGGGCCGCAGATTATGAAGTGAAAGATATTCAACTAAGTGTTGTAGATTATGATCATTCCAGCTATTCACGCCAGCTTATCACCAAAATCACTGCTTCAGGATATTTTCAATTGCAATCTTATGATAATTCTTTTTCTACTGCATTGCATAATATAGAAAAAGATAAATCAGACCTTATTCTTGAAATACCAGTTTTGTTTGAAAAAGATCTTGTAAAAGAAAATGAATCAACTTTATTTATGGCTATTAATGCTATCAATGGAGTTAAAGCTAATTTGGGGGGAGCTTATTTGCGCAGCATCATACAAGATTATAATAAAGAAGTAAGATTGAAGTGGGTGCAGTTTCCACGATTTAATCCGGAAAAAAATATTGAGATTGCTTCTTCCAATTGGTTCAATCCTTTGATGAACTATAAATATTTCATGGTGCCCGGTATATTAGTATTACTGGTAACAATGGTTGGTTCTTTTCTTGCTTCGCTCAATATTGTAAAAGAAAAAGAAATTGGAACGATTGAACAGATCAATGTTACTCCAGTTAAGAAATATCAATTCATTCTCGGTAAATTAATTCCATTTTGGGTTTTAGGATTGATCGTTTTATCTATCGGTATGTAGTTTATTTACCATTTATGCATTTGCCGGAGTTTATCTCCTGGCTGTTCTTGGTTTGGGACTCTTAATATCCACTTTTACCAGCAATCAGCAACAAGCCATGCTTATTTCATTTTTTATGATGATGATCTTTATCCTGTTGGGGGGATTATATACTTCAATTGATAGTATGCCTGCCTGGGCAAGAGCTATTACTAAGATCAATCCTGTTTCCTATTTTATTGATGTAATGAGAATGGTCGTATTAAAAGGCAGCAGTCTTTCCGATATCAGGTATCACCTTTTTACTGTTTTTGGATTTGCTGTTATCCTTAACACATGGGCTGTTATCAGCTATAAAAAAAGGTCATAACTACCAATGGCCTGGTTTTTGAAAACTTCATTTCTTAGTCTTTGTAATCTTTTTTATATTCGGAGTACTAAAAACGATTTGCTATGCTTAAAATTAACAACCTGAGATCAGGCGATATAGTTGCCGTAAATGACGACGGCATAACAAGAGATGGCACCGTGGTTAAGGTAAGTCATGAAGAAAACCAGGCTTTGGTCGACAATGGGGTACAGGAATTTTGGTATACCCCTGAAGAAATGGACCCGCTTCCCCTTGATGAAAATCAGCTATTCAAGCTGGGATTTGAAAAGGAAGACCTGGATGGAGCAGTGAAGTATAAAAAAGGAGTTTTCAGGTTAGTTACTCCTAAAAAAGGAGATTTTTCCAACTTGGATATGTGGTACAGGGAAGATCGCCGCCATTTCAGCTTTCCTCTCGGGGTACATGAACTCCAGAATCTTCACTTGGATATGAGCAAAATTCCGCTGGATAAGCATTGATAGCCCGGCCATACAATAGCCTGATAGGTTTTCTACAGAGACCCCGAAAAAGAATTGGGGTTTTTTCTTTTTTCAGCCTGATACACTTACCTTTGCGTTCCTAAAAATTATATGTCGAAACAACCCCTGATTAAACAAGATGGTACTATTATAGAAGCCCTTTCGAATGCCATGTTCAGAGTTAAGCTGGAAAATGGACACGAAATACTGGCAACCATCTCGGGGAAAATGAGAATGCACTATATACGCATTCTTCCGGGTGATAAAGTAGGAGTTGAAATGTCGCCATATGATTTAAGTAGAGGAAGAATAATTTTTAGATACAAATAATTGCAAAATATAATTGTATGAAAGTAAGAGCCTCAATTAAGAAACGCAGTGTCGATTGCAAGATCGTACGCCGGAAGGGTAAGCTGTATGTTATTAACAAAAAGAACCCTCGCTTTAAGCAAAGACAAGGATAATATTAAAATTAAAAACTTAAAATAAACTATGGCTCGTATTGCCGGTGTTGACTTACCAAAAAACAAAAGAGGCGAAATAGGTCTTACCTATATATATGGTATCGGACCTTCTACCGCTAAATACATTCTGGATAAACACAGTATTGACCGCAGCAAAAAGGTGAATGATTGGAATGACGATGATCTTAATGCTATCCGTAATACAATTACTGAAGAATTTAAAGTAGAAGGACAACTTCGTTCTGAAGTGCAAATGAGTATTAAGCGTTTGCTTGATATTGCTTGTTACCGCGGTCTTCGTCATCGTAAAGGATTACCCGTTCGTGGTCAACGTACAAGAACAAATAGCCGTACAAGAAAAGGAAAACGTAAAACTGTTGCAGGTAAAAAGAAAGCGGCTAAGAAATAAAATAATTTGAACCTCATTAATAAATCAATTCCGAAATATTAATTAAGTAATGGCAAAAGCACAAGCACAGCAGGCCCCAAGCCCAAAAGCGACGTCAAAGAAAAGAGTAGTGAAAGTGGACTCGTATGGCGACGCACATATCTCCGCTACGTTCAACAATATTATTATTAGCCTTACCAATAAAAGCGGGCAGATAATTTCCTGGAGCAGCGCAGGCAAAATGGGTTTTAAAGGATCAAAGAAGAATACGCCGTATGCCGCACAGACTGCAGCTGCAGATGCAGCAAAAAAGGCTTTGGATGCAGGATTGAAAAGAGTGGATGTATATGTGAAAGGACCTGGTTCGGGTCGTGAAGGTGCGATAAGATCTATTTCACAAAGTGGAATTGAAGTAGTGATGATAAAGGATGTGACACCATTGCCGCATAATGGTTGTCGTCCGCCTAAGAAAAGAAGAGTTTAAAAGTACACGAGTACTTACATACATATTGAGCCAATTGGTTTCATTTAAACAAAGGGTGTCCGATTAATTTTTTACGATTTTTTACCGATCGTACACCGTTACAAAAAAAATCGAAATGAATAAAAACTATGGCACGTTACAATGGTCCAAAGACCAAGATCTCTCGTCGTTTTGGTGAGCCTATCTTAGGCAATGGTAAATGGTTGGGTAAAAACAGCAACCCTCCAGGTATGCATGGTGAAAAGCGTAAACGCAAAACATTAGGCGAATATGCATTGCAGCTTAGGGAAAAACAAAAAGCCAAATATTCTTATGGCGTTCTGGAAAAACAATTCCGAAAAACATTTGAAGAAGCAGCCCGCCGCAAAGGTGTAACAGGTGAAAATCTTATCAAGCTGCTCGAAGCAAGATTGGATAACACTGTTTTCCGTATGGGTATTGCACCAAGCCGTCCTGCTGCACGTCAATTGGTAAGTCACAAACACATAGAAGTGAACGGTGATGTGGTGAATGTTCCTTCATATCAACTAAAACCAGGAGACGTTGTTACTATAAAGGAAGGCAGTAAAGGAAGAGAATCTATTACGAGTACCGTTCGTGGTAAGAATCCAAAATTCAACTGGCTTGACTGGAGCGAAACTGAGTTCAAAGGTACTTTCATTACTTATCCTGAAAGAGAAAGTGTTCCTGAAAACATCAAGGAACAATTGATTGTGGAATTGTATAGTAAGTAATCATGAGTGGTGAATCGTAAATGAAGAATATCTTTTCACAAATGCTGAATAGGATTACTGAACGATGAAGAGTGCGACGCAAGGGACGATGATAGTAGCACAAAAGCTGGTAACAAAACATTTAAAAACTTTAAATCTCAAATATGGCAATACTTAATTTCCAAAAGCCCGATAAAATAATATTACAAAAAGCAACTGACTTCGAAGCTCAATTTGAGTTTCGTCCATTGGAGCCAGGTTACGGTGTAACGATTGGTAATGCATTGCGCCGTGTATTATTGAATTCACTCGAAGGCTATGCAATTGTAGGTGTGAAGATAGAAGGTGTGGAGCATGAGTTTGCAACAATGCGTGGCATAAGTGAAGATGTCGTGGAAATTTTCCTGAACCTTAAACAAGTTCGTTTTAAAAAGATCGTTGATCATGAAGTGGCTAATGAAAGGATCATTTTGTCGCTAAAAAATAAAACTGAATTTACCGCCGGTATGATCGGTGAAGCAACTCATTCATTCCAGATCATGAATCCTGATCTTTTGATCTGTGTTCTTGATTCATCTTCAAGAATGGATATTGAACTTACTATCGGCAAAGGCCGTGGTTATGTACCTGCTGAAGATAACAAACCAAAAGATGCACCACTGGGATATATTCCGATCGATTCTATTTTTACTCCTATCAAGAATGTAAAATATACAATTGAGAATACCCGTGTGGAGCAGCGCACAGACTATGAGAAATTGATCATGGAAGTTTCTACTGACGGTACTATCCATCCTGAAGAAGCAGTAAAGCAAGCTTCAAGGATTTTGATCCAGCACCTGATGATCATTACAGATGAGAATATCACGTTTGATAATAAAGAAGAAAAGAAAGAAGACCTTGTTGATGAACAAACGTTGCAATTGCGCAAAGTATTGAAGACGCCATTGGAAGATCTTGATCTTTCTGTTCGTGCATTCAATTGCTTAAAAGCAGCAAAGATCAATT
>VBAS01000054.1 GCA_005882975.1 Bacteroidota bacterium
GAAATATTTTTGGATTCCTACCAGTAAAAAGATCGGCATTTAAAGGAGGATTGGGAGAAATTGAAGCTGTTGTTTTTGCTTCAACACTCAATTTGAATGATGGTAATATAAAAGGAGGCCAAATGTGGCGGATTACTCCAATGATAAATTGGTATATGACGAGAGTAATTCGCTTTGAGATCATTTATGGTTACGGTATCCTGGAGAGGTATGGCATGAAAGGAAAAGTTCAATTCTTTGAAAGCCGTATTCAATTTACAATATAATTATTGAGAGCACCTTCACTCACACAGGAGTTTAATAAATTTCTTCTTCAATAATTCATAAATTCATAGATCAGTTTCTAATTTCAAGCCACCTATAGCCTCTATTTAAATTGCTTCAAAATGAATGAACCAATTACGGTCACAGATGAAAAAAAGAAAAGAAGAAAAGCGATCTTTTCTTTTTTAGGATCAGCAGTTGTTGCACTGGCATTAACTTTTCTTATCAAGGAACCTCAATTCACCGACTCCCAGTTATACGTACTTTTTTTAATGTTCTTTGCAATTGGTTTATGGATAACTGAAGCAATACCTCCGTTCGCTGTAAGTTTGTTCATAATTGCTTACCTGGTTTTTACTTTAGGTAATCCAAATCTTAATTCAGCTCCTCAAAAAATTGACAGGTATGTAAATACTTTTTCGAGCAGTATCATTTGGTTATTGCTTGGAGGTTTTTTTATGGCAACAGCCATGACAAAAACAAAATTGGACCAACAACTTTTACGAGCTACGCTATTACTTTCAGGAACCAAACCACGGAATATTTTAGTTGCCGTAATGTTCACGACCATGACTGCTTCCATGCTGATGTCAAACACGGCTACAGCAGCTATGGTAGTTGCGGCCATTATGCCTTTGGTAACCTCGATAGGTAAATCAGGTTTCAGTAAAGCTTTGCTACTAGGTGTATCTATTGCAGCCACTGTTGGTGGAATGGGTACCATTATCGGAACTCCTCCAAATGCAATTGCAGCAGGGATACTAGAGAATTCAGGACAGAAAATTGATTTTTTGACCTGGATGAAATATGGGATACCGGTTGCAATAGCACTTACTGCGATCAGCTGTTTTGTTTTACTTAGAATATTTGTAAAAAAATCAGCGCCGGTTTCGTTTGAGTTTATGAACAAACAAAAAACCGAAACGACAAAAGAACCAACTACTCAACGCAGGATCGTTATGGTTGTAATAATTATTACAATTTTATTTTGGTTGACGACTTCCGTTCATGGAATTACTGTTGCTGCAATTTCTGCAATTCCAATTGTGGTTCTTACGCTTACAGGTGTACTCGACAATGCAGATATAAAAAAATTACCATGGGATACTCTCCTTTTGGTAGCCGGTGGATTATCACTTGGCGAAGCACTTCAATCCACAGGAATTATGGATCATTATGCAAATCAATTAAGGACATTGAGTGTTAGTACCACAGCTTTCATTTTTATTCTTTGTTATGCAACGATGATCTTTTCAAACATCATGAGCAACTCGGCTACAGCTACAGTGTTAATTCCTTTGGGAATGGCTATTCTTATCGGTTTTGAATCACAGGTTGCCATAGCTATTGGCCTGGCAACTTCTACAGCATTATTTCTTCCTGTATCCACACCTCCCAATGCAATTGTATACAGTACTGGTTTGCTGGAACAAAAAGATTTCAGGATTGGAGGCATCCTGATAGCAATACTCGGACCATTGCTTGCAGTTTTGTGGGTCTTGTTTCTCCATAGATAAAAATAATCCAGCATCTCGGCCAGCCTTTTAAAGTCTGGCTATTTTTGTTAGGATCGGGCACTTTTCAAAACCTCCGGATTCACACAGTGTGGAATAAAATTATTCTTATAAAACTGGATGATATTTTCAGCCGCCATTCTTGACATTTCATTTCTTGCTTCTATTGTTGCTGAACCAATATGCGGAAGGATACAAACATTTTCCATTTCTAAAAGTGGGTTATCTAATTTTATCGGTTCCGGATTGGTCACATCAAGTCCTGCGCCCCAGATGGTGCTATTATTCAACGCATCAATAAGATCCTTTTCATTATGAATTCCTCCTCTCGCCGTATTTATAAAAATTGAGGTTGGCTTCATTTTGCTGAATGCATGCTTATCAAAAATTTCTTTGGTTTCTTTACTCATAATTGAGTGAACGGAGATCACATCACTTTGCTGCAACAATTCATCAAAACTCACTTGCTTAGCATCATACAATTTTTCCGCTTCGGAATTTGGTTTCCTGTTACAATAAATGATATTCATATTGTAAGCTCCTTTGCAACGTCTCGCCATTGCCATGCCGATTCGGCCTAAGCCAAAAATACCAAGCGTTTTATTATTGAACTCCATTCCCAGGTTTGCATTTGGTTTGAAATAGGTCCACTCCCCTCTTAAAATTCCTTTGTGCATGTAAAAGAATTTTCTTGCTACGGCTATCATTAAACCAAAAGCAATATCGGCTGTGGCTTCATTCATTGCACCCGGTGCATAGCCAATAGGTATTCCCAGTTTTGTCGCAAGAGAAACATCGATATTATCATAGCCTACGGCAAACTGCGAGATCATTTCAAGATGTGAACAGTTATTAATAAAATTTGTACCAATATTATCGGCGCTTACACAAAGAATAACATTATGCTTTTTGCTTTCAGTAATTAATTCATCATCAGTCATAGGCCATTCATGCGGCCATGCAGTAACCGAAAATCCTTCTTTGCGAAGCATCTCGACTCCGAGAACAGGAATTTTGCGGGTGACCAGGACTTTAATTTCATTAAACTTTCGTTCCATTCTTTTTACTTATCTATTCCCGGTCAGGGTTATTTTTTTATCCGGAGTTTTAAAACTATCCAGCATATCCACAGATATTTTATCGCCATCAAAATAAAAAGTCATGATCTCTGTATGCGGGCTGTCTATATATCGTAATTGCATTTGCAAAGTAGTTGGTCCCTTCCATCTATAACTTCCGGCTATCTGTGATGGTGGCAATCCTTCAAAGTGATTTTTTGCCCCTGCAACTAAAGATGGGCCTAATAACGTGGTTGTTCCCTGGATCCATTGCCCGTTTCCAAAATTCAAGGTATATGAGTCCATATTGGTTTTGATGGCTAGTGCAATGGCAGAACCTTTTTGTATAAAAGAAATTTTTTCTATTCGCTTTTCATTAGAATCTATCTTAAAACTTTTTCCTGAAACAGAAATTATCTTAAAAGAACTATCAGGTTTCACCGGCAATGGAAGCTTCAATTGCATTAATCGTTTTTTAAGAAGAGCAGCATCATTTTTATTTAATGCCGATTGATCAACTTGCATAGCCGGTAATAAATATTTCCAAACCAGATTTAGTTCTCCCTGCATATCCATTGTTTCAGATGTAATCGCAATTACCGCATCTTCTTCTGGCAACACCAATGCATATTGTCCAAAAGCACCATCACCACGAAAAGAATTATGACGGCTGCGCCAGAATTGGTAACAATAACCCTGCTTCCAGTCACTGGAATCTTTTTTAGACTGATCATCATAAGGAGCATTATCGATCTTGAACGTTGTAGCTTCTTCCGCCCATCCTTCGGGTAAAACTTGTTGTCCGTTCCATATTCCTTTTTGCAAATAAAGTTGTGCGAATTTTGCAATGTCTTCAGTTTTTATTCTCAATCCCCAGCCGCCTGTGTTAATCCCCATCAAGTCAGTTTCCCAAACCATTCCTGTTATGCCTAGTGGTTTAAATAACCGTGGCGTTAGATAATCAATTATTTTTTCACCCGTTACTTTTTGTACAATGGCAGAAAGCATATAAGTAGCCGCAGAGTTATATAAGAACACGGCGCCGGGTTTATTAAGAACAGGTGTAGCATAAAAAGATCTGATCCAATCATCAGTTATAACGATAGGCCCTGTGGGATCGGGATCTTGTCCAACACTCATCGATAAAAGATCCCTGACCTTCAAATCGGATAAAAATGGAGTTATACTCGCCGGCAGCTTACCAGGAAAAAAAGAAGCGACCTTATCATTTACACTTAATTTCTTTTCTGCAATAGCGAAACCAACCGCAGTAGAAGTAAAACTTTTACTAAGAGAATACAACGTGTGTTTCAGGTCAGGACGATAAGGATTCCACCATCCTTCCGCAATTACTTTACCATGACGAAGGATCATGAGGCTATGCATTTCATGTTTTGTTGTTGAAATAGCATCAATAAATTCCATTATTTTTTTGGAAGAAACTCCTTCTGCTTCCGGTGTGCTTCGGGGAAGCTTTGCTGTTTGATAAGCCGGCTTTGCTGCCTGCGAACCGGGCTTAACTACCTGAGAACTTACCTTACCTCTTTGAGCACTTACCTGGAAGTTTAAAAAGAGTAACAGTAATGCAGATATAAAAGAAGCTTTCCTGGTTGTCATTTGTAAAAATTGTAGAGATGATAAAACGTCTGTAATATAACCTACAATTTAATAAAATAATGAAAAGAACAAACACAAAAAGCCTGTGCTAAGACAGGCAAAATATACAGGTAATAAATTGTTCAGACTTTCTCTTCTCTTTCAACAGTAATACTGCACTCACCGATCAATGCTGCCAGTGCACCAACAGCAGCTAGCACCGGAGCGAATACAGCTCCTACCACGCCAAGACTTAAAGGAAAGCTCATTAACTCTCTGCCATCTTTTTCATGAATGCTGATCTTCCTCACATTTCCTTCTTTCACCAATTCCTTTACTTTGTTCAGAACTTTTTCTCCCTGAACTTTGAAAGTTTCTTTTGTTATTGTTGCCATAATACGAGGATTTAGTAAATAGACTTAAAAATGATGCCAGATTGTAATTTTTTTTTTGGAAAGGCTTTTGCAGTATAGTTTGAAATTTAAAGAACTATGGCTTTACCAGCCAGTCAATCTGCACAATTACAACATTTTTTCAATCATTCAAAATTCGATGAATGTGGCGGATTGATCACTGACCTTGATGGTACGGCCATTCATGAATTTGAAGGCCATTACAGCATTCCGCAATCGGTTCAATTGGGTTTAGATAAAATTTACGATCTCGGAAGGCCGATCGTTTTGAATACGCTTCGATTTCCTTTATCAGTTATCAGAACCTTTGGAAAAGAGTGGTATAAAATTTCTAATGCTCCCATACCTACTGTTTTAATGAATGGAAGCCAGCTTGGCTATATCATGCAAACTAAGGAGGGCAATTTTCTCTACAACGAGATCGATGCCTTTCCACTTGAACCAAATGAGATCGATGGAGTTTTGCAAACGATCACAAGCTTTATTAAAAATAACGATCTCGACCTGCTTGTTTTTTATTACCCCCGCGATTGGCAGAAAGGAGAAATAATATGGACGCCGCTTGCAGATAAAATTGAAACGGTTCAAAAAAAATATCAGAGTGCATCTAAAGTATATTCTTGTTCATTGGAAAATTTACAGTCGGATCTGCACGCCCAGGAAATATGTATGATCTTTTTACTGATAGATGTGCCTCACGACAGGCTCATGGCTTATCAACATACAAAACGAAATAATTTTTTTACACGAAAAGGAATCGATAAAGATTTTGGCGCACAAAAAATAGCAGATCATCTGCAATTCGAACTGAAACACTCAATAGGTGCAGGTGATTCTGAAATGGATAATTTTTTGCGTTCAGTAGGACTTGCAATTCATGTTGCCAATCCGCTGCTTTCGTATGAAAGCCTGTTACCACCGATCAAAGTAAAAAACTCTTCGGAATTTGGTGAAATACTTTTTGAATTAGCTGCCATGCAGCGAAATGTTATTGGTTAAAATTTATTATGCCTGCATATACACCCGCACAAATCAAATCAAAGACCGCAATGGCGAGAAAAGTGGTAAAGCATCACTTTGGCAAGTCATTGGAAAAAATTGAATTTAAGCCAGCCGGTAAAACCAATTTTGTTTTTGATGTAATTACCAAAGAGGGAAACTTTATTGTTCGCATCGCAAATTCCCGGGCCAAGCTCAACGATTTTATGAAAGAACAATGGGCCACACAAAAAGCATTGAGTGTTGGTGTGCCTGTTCCAGAAATTTTAGAGGTCGGTCATGACATCATTTCTCTTCCTTATATGCTGCAACAAAAAATAGAAGGACAAGAAGCGATCAATCATCCGGATAGGTTGAAGATCTTACAAAAACTTGGTAAATATGCCCGGTTGATCCATTCAATACCAACAACTGGTTTCGGAAAAGTATTTGACTGGTCAAAAAATAAATTATCAAAGAAAAAAACATGGTTGGAGTTTTTAGAAAAAGAATTACTGGTTGCTGAAGGATTAAAATTTCTCCAGGATAATGATATCCTATCAAAAAAGAAAATAAACAAGCTGAATGCAGAATTTGAGAAATTAAAAAAATGGAGGATCACTCCTTCTTTAAACCATTGCGATCTTCGTTTGAAAAACGTAATTGTAAATGAAGCGGGAGAAATAAAAGCGATCCTTGATTGGGAAGATTGTTCTTCCAACTGCGCACCGTATTGGGATTTTTCTATTGCGCTTCATGACTTGTCAATTGATGGAAAACAAAAATTTTTAGAAGGTTACGAACCCGATGTTGAAGAATTTAGCAGGAAGGCATATGCACTTACGGTTTTTAATATCATTAATTATATTCCCGCATTACAAAGGATTATAGCTAAAAAAGACAGCAATAATTTAGCGTTATATAAATTACGTATCGATGGCTCCATGGATCTGTTCTCCATTTAGGTTTAAAAAATCAACACAAAATATGATCTTGCTTTAGTTTTTTCAGCTGCTTATTATTTGCATATTTAGAAAGTAAACTCTATTTAGTTAATCAATATATTTAGGCCCTTAAATTATTATTATGCTAAAATTGATAAGCTTTCTTTTTTTCATTTTATTCTTCTTTCAAAGTTTTGGACAACAAAAACTCGACAAATTAACTGTAGAAAAGATCATGAGAGATCCGAACTGGATCGGCACCTCTCCTTCCAATATTCAATGGAGCGATGATGGCAAATCAATTTATTTTAATTGGAATCCTGAAAATGCACTTGCTGATTCGCTCTATTATATAACACTAACTAATAAAACCCCGGTTAAAGTCACTCCAGCTGAAATGCAGCCCTTTCGTGCAACAGGAAGTTATGTGTACAATACTTCACGTACAGCTTATGTGCTTGCAAAAGATGGAGACATTTTTTATACAGAACTAAAAACAGGGAAAACAAAACGCGTCACTCAAACTACAGATGCTGAAACCCATCCGCAGTTTTCTTTTAATGATTCAAAGATCGCTTATACCCGCAATCAAAATCTATATGCATGGGATATTGCATCTGGTGAAACTATGCAACTTACGAATCTGCAAACCGGCGCAGCTGCTCCTCCACCCACTACGGGTTTTGGTGGCCGGGGAAATAACCAGGCAGTAAACAACACCAATACAAGCAGCAATCCCCAGGAAGACTGGTTAAAGAATGATCAGCTAACTTATTTTGAAGTATTAAGATCGAGAAAAGAAAAAAGAGATAAAGGCGAAGCCTATAATAAAACAATACCGAAAGCAAAAGAGCTTCGCAACATAAATATTGAAGATAAAAACTTACAAGGTCTTAGCCTAAGTCCTGATGGACGTTTTATCAGTTACCGATTATTTAAAAATGCCGCGGCTGCAAAAACTACGATCGTTCCAAGTTATGTAACTGAAACTGGTTTTACCACTGAAATCCCGGGACGAACTAAAGTAGGTACATCACCGGGCACTTCAGAATTTTTTATTTATGACAGGGAAAGAGATACTGTTTTTGCAGTAAAGATCGATTCAACTTTTCCGGGTATAAGAGATCTGCCTGATTATGTAAAAGATTATCCAAAAAAATTAGAACAAAAAAATAAACGACCAACAAACAGGACGGTAACTTTTAATTCATTTGTATGGTCTGCTACCGGCACAAACGCAGTACTTGAGATCCGTTCAACAGATAATAAAGACCGCTGGCTGATGCTATGGGATACAGCTACTCATGCATTAAAATTATTGGATCGCCAGAGAGATGAAGCATGGATCGGTGGACCAGGCATTGCTTTTGGTCGTAATATCGGCTGGATAGATGATAACACCGTTTGGTTTCAATCTGAATCATCAGGTTATTCTCATTTATATACGATCAATATAAAAACAAATGAAAGAAAAGCATTAACGGCCGGTAAATATGAAGTGCAACAAGTGCAGTTAAGTAACGATAAGAAGTTCTTTTATATCATCACCAATGAAGTGCATCCGGGTGAACAGCAGTTTTATCGCTTATCAATTGCAGATGGCAAAAAAGAACGTATCACTACAATGACAGGAGCTAACGAGGTTACAGTTTCACCTGATGAAAAATATCTTGCTGTTCGTTATTCTTATTCAAACAAACCATGGGAATTGTATTTACAGGAAAACAAGCCCGGAGGGAAAATTGAACAAATAACTAATAAAGCACAGAGTGAGGAATTCAAATCTTATGCATGGAGAGATCCTGAATTAATAACATTTACTGCTAGTGACGGTGCACAGGTTTATGCAAGAGTTTATAAACCTGCAAACCCTGCTCCAAATAAACCGGCAGTATTGTTTGTCCATGGCGCAGGTTATTTACAAAATGCACATAAATGGTGGAGTAGTTATTTCAGGGAATACATGTTCAACAATATGCTTGCTGATAACGGCTATTATGTAATGGATGTGGATTATCGTGGCAGTGCCGGTTATGGAAGAGATTGGAGAACGGGTATTTATCGTTTTATGGGAGGCAAAGATCTAAGTGATCATGTAGATGCTGTAAATTATTTAGTAAAAACTTATGGAGTAAACCCACAGCACATTGGTTTATATGGTGGCTCTTATGGAGGATTTATTACATTGATGGCAATGTTCAATGAACCCGGAGTATTTGCAGCCGGTGCAGCTTTAAGACCTGTTACTGATTGGGCCAATTATAATCATGGCTACACCGCGAATATTCTTAATGAACCATTCAACGATAGTCTTGCTTATAGAAAAAGCTCACCATATTATTATGCCAATGGATTAAAGGGTCATTTACTAATTTGCCATGGCATGGTAGATGTAAATGTTCATTACCAGGATGCAGTAAAACTTACACAACGTCTGATCGAATTAGGAAAAGATAATTGGGAACTGGCATCTTACCCTATGGAAGATCACGGATTTGTTGAACCCAGTAGCTGGACCGATGAATACAAAAGAATATTTAAGTTGTTTGAAGAGGTTTTGAAGAAATAAAAGAGATCATTATATACAGATCAGGAAGCTCCGGATAAAGCCGGAGCTTCTTATTTAGAATTGATGATTTAGCCAACCTTCATGCGATTTTTCAAATTTCAAAACAATTAAAAGCTTACTACCTTTAAAGTATCACTACACTTATTAATTTTTTGTTTTATGAAACAAAATATACCCCGTCGCCGGTTTCTATTTGACACTTCAGCGGCATTAGCACTCGCTGCATTTAAGACAAGTAGTTTTAATTTTTTTACTCAGGCAACACCAAGGCGGGTAGCGTTGATCGGCACAGGATGGTATGGCAAAAGCGACCTGTTCCGGTTAATGCAAGTGGCACCGGTTGATGTCGTGGCACTTTGCGATGTGGACAAACACCAATTGAATAAAGCTGCCGACATGGTAGGTGAACGTCAGAAAAATAATAAGAAGCCAGCTTTATATGGAGACTACAGAAAATTATTATCAGAACAAAAGCCTGAGATCGTTTTGATCGGTACTCCCGATCACTGGCATGCATTAACTGCAATTGAAGCAATGAAATCCGGTGCCAACGTGTATGTGCAAAAGCCGATCAGTGTTGATGTAATGGAAGGTGAAGCAATGCTTGCAGCTGCAAGAAAATACAAACGTGTTGTACAAGTAGGAACGCAGCGAAGAAGTACACCACACCTTATAGATGCAAAGAAGAATATCGTTGAGGCAGGATTGCTGGGTAAAGTATCACATGCAGAAATGTGTTGTTATTTTCATATGCGCAACAATGGGAATCCTCCTGTAGAATCAGTACCTGATTTCTTTGACTATGAAATGTGGACCGGCCCCGCACCATTCCGTCCTTATGATGGTCTGCCTCATATACGCTGGTGGCGAACGTTTATGGAATATGGGAATGGCATTATGGGTGACATGTGTATTCATATGTTTGACACCGTGAGATGGATGTTAGATCTTGGCTGGCCAAAACGTATTAGCTCAACAGGCGGAATTTATGTTGATAAAACAGGTAAGAGCAATATCGCTGATACGCAAACTGCAGTTTTTGAATATGAAGGATTGAATTGTGTTTGGCAACACAGAAGCTGGGGCACTCCTGCTGATCCTGAATATCCATGGGCATTCAAAATATATGGCGAGAAAGGAACATTGTGTGGAAGTACAATGAAATATGATTTTATACCTACTGATAGCAAAGCTGAAAAAATTCACGGCGATGTAGTTTATGAAAAAGAAAAATATCCGGAAGACCTGACTGAGCCTGCTATTGAACTAAATGCAGCACCAGCTACAAGGTTACACATGATAAATTTTCTGGAAGCAATTGATAAAGGCATTAAGCCAGTTGCAGATATTGAGCAGGGACATATTTCCACTGCAAGTTGTATTCTTGCGAATGTCTCAATGCAATTAAATGGAAGAGCGTTGATCTATGATCCAATTAAAAGAGAAGTCGTAGGTGATGCAGAAGCAACAAAACTTTTACAAAGAAAATACCGGTCACCCTGGGTTCATCCCTTACCGGAAAACGTGTAACGCGAATTAGGAATGGTCAATGGTGAATGAATCTGACCACTACTTACTATTTACTCTTTTAAACTTCTTAAATAAGCAATCGTCTGTGGTATCTGTGTAATGATATTGCTGCTCTCATCTTCGATAAAATAATGTTTGATACCGACCTTCTTCGCTGCTTTCATAATGGCTGGTATGTCTAGTTCACCAGTGCCTACTGCAACATCATTTTCCTGGGATGTTCCACCAGTCAAATCTCTTTTTGTTCCTTTCTTCATATCTTTTACATGCATTAGCTTCCAACGGTCGCCGTATTTTTTAAGTAGTGCCGCGGGGTCGCCACCGCCGAAATAGATCCACATGATATCCATTTCAAATGATACATATTCAGGATTAGTATTCTTTATAAGATAATCCAGCAGTGTGCCTTCTTCGTATGGTTGGAATTCATAACCATGTGCATGGTAACAGAACGTAAGACCATTCTCTTTTAAAATTTTTCCGGCTTTATTAAAATCCTCTACCGCTTTTTTTGCATTCTCCAAAGTGAACACATTATTATCATGTGGTATCCATGCACACATTACATATTTTGCTCCTAATGTTTTTGCCCTGTAAACTACCGAGTCTGTTTTGCCTACTAATTGATCATACCCTGTTCCGGTTGATGGTATGCTTATGCCTCTGTCATCACATAATTTTTTAAACTCCTGCAATGTTAAACCTCCGCCACCGCCGCCCTCTATCTCGGTAATGCCCATCATCTTTATTGTGTCTAAAACTTTAGCCGGATCTTTTCCGATACTTCTGCGAAAAGTATAAGTCTGCAAACCAATGGGAGCAGTGAATAAGGGTTTTTGCGCAATAGCTGCATCTGTGAATAATGAACCAGCCAACATTAATAGAAAGAATTTTTTTTTCATTGTTTTATTTTTTGTGGGCTAAAGCCCGTCTCGATCATGTTTTTACAACCCCAGCCTTAAGGCTGGGGTTAAATCAAATTAAAGTGTCCCGGGCTTTAGCCCCTTTAATTATCAAGAGTTCCTTCGCTCCGCTCTGGATAAACTGTGCAACAGAAGTTGAAAAGAATTACTTAAGCTGACAACACAACCATACTTTCATTTGTCTTAGACTAAGAAATAAAAAGAACTATTGTACCTAAGTTACCCCTTTAGGGGCGAGGGGGTTATAAATTCCCTTTCTTCAACTCTTCGATTGCATAATTAGCCGCTCTTGCTGTGATCGCCATATATGTCAACGTTGGGTTCTGCGAACCGGTCGATGTCATACATGCTCC
>VBAS01000307.1 GCA_005882975.1 Bacteroidota bacterium
CCATATTTAATGATGCCACTGATCCCCTTACTCATTTCCTGCAAGTAATCATAATCCCACATTACAAAAGCAAAACCATGTGTTAGCGTTCGCAGATGATCAAACAATTCACCCTTGCCTTTTCTTACACCTTCTTCACTGCCAAAACCTTCAAGATGTGCTTTTCCGCAATTTGTAATTAAACCATGGGTAGGTAAAGCAATTTGACAATAGCCAGCAATTTCCTTCAGATGATTTGCTCCCATTTCAATAACCGCCATCTCTGCATCCGGTTTTATCTTTAAGATCGTCAATGGTATTCCAATATGATTATTAAAATTGCCTTCTGTAGTATATGTTTTGAATGTAGAAGAAAGCACGGCATGGATCAATTCTTTAGTGGTTGTTTTTCCATTGGTCCCTGTAATTGCAATAAAAGGAATATTGAATTGCTTGCGATGGTGAAGTGCTAATTCTTGTAAGGCTAATAATACATCGGGAACCAGGAAAGTTTTTTCAGGGATCTCATATTCTTTTTCATCAATAATAACATAAGCAGCGCCACTATCGATCGCTTGCTTTGCAAATGAATTTCCATTAAAGTTGGGTCCCTTTAATGCAAAAAAAATGTCTCCGGTTTTTAATTTTCTAGTATCGGTTTGAACCGAAGGATATTGCTGATAAATTTTATAAAGTTCTTCTATCATTATAAGCAAATGTAAAGGCATAAATTAAAAAACCCCGCCAATCGAGGACGGGGTTTTTTAATATTATGAGATGAAAAACTTAGCGTTTTTGACGTTTGTCTTTCCACCAGTTACCTGTTTTTCTTTTATTACCTTCTGTGCTACCCATACGGCTCATAGCGCAACGGAAACCAATAGTGGCGCTTGATTGATCTTCTTCCATATAACGACGAGTACCAGGGCTTAGCCAATAAGCATAATCAGCCCAACTACCACCTTTGTAGACCCGTGATTTATCGCTTACAAGGGTTGTAATACCATAACCATAATTTGATTGTGATAAAGAGTCACCATCAATAAAATTGATAACATTACCACGCTGATAGTTTCTGCGCATCATGCTTTCTTTATCAGTAACATCAGTGTATTTAACACGACCCATACTGTCTCGTGCAAAACGAGTGGTAGGATCGCTTGATGTAGAATCTACAATAAGCATTTTTTGATATTTGTTACCACGAAAAGGTGCGACATCATCGGCATCAAGTAAAGTAAGAGGTCTGTATACATCGGCTACCCATTCGCTTACGTTACCAGCCATATTATATAAACCAAATCCATTTGGATAAAACGCTTTTACATCGGCTGTATAGATCGCATCGTCATTTAAACCACCGGCTACACCGGCATAGTCACCGTTACCTCTTTTGAAGTTGGCGAGCATCATACCCTGCCAGCTACCATGACGTGTATCACGCATACCATTAGGATTATGACTCCAGGGATAAATTTGTTTATTCATCGTTAACTCTTCACCACGTTTACCTTCCTTGGTACTAGGTCTTGGATTTTGTGCGATATAACCCAACGCAGCATATTCCCATTCAGCTTCTGTTGGTAAACGATAGTCAGGTTGAAAAATACCATCTTCCATTGATACTTGCGTACGAGGTGTGCCTTGTGCAGTTTTCAAAGTGCTTTTCTTACCTTGTTTTCCAGGTTGAGGAGCATAAAAGCCCAAGAGGTATGATTTAGTTGTAAAATTATCTTCGCCCTGCTGTGCTTGTAAACCTTGTTTTGCAGCTAAGCCGTTATTAATTAAAGCTCCTTCATTAACACGGTCACTTCTCCATAAACAAAAATCGTAAGCTTGCTTCCAGCTAACTCCCACTACAGGGTAATTGTTGAAACTTGGATGACGCAAATAATATTCAACTAAGGGCTCATTATAAGCTAACTCACTACGCCAAACTAACGTATCTGGCAGTGCTGCGTCAAGGATCTTTTGATAACTGGGATCATTGGCGGGGTCAAAGACACGGGCAAGCCAGTACAAATATTCACGGTAGTGAACGTTGGCTACTTCCGTTTTATCAATATAAAACGACGGAACTGTTTGACGACGCGGGATATTATTAAAATCACCGATCACGTCTTCATCTGTTTGACCCATGGTGAACGTACCACCTGGTATAAACACAAGACCTGGGCCAGTCGCCTGTTCTTTTTCTTTGGATACCTGGTATCCACCCATATTCTTGTCGTTGTAATTCCAGCCGGTTACATCCGACTTGTCGTATTTCTTTTTGCCAAATAGACCCTTGCCTTTACATGATGCTATCAGAACGGCGCAGGATAAAACGATAATTAAGTTTTTCAGTTTCATAGTTTTTTGTATAAACCTTTGAATTGGAATAAATTTAACGCCGGGCGGGATAAAATATTGCACCTTAATAACATTTTATCTACCGCATGTGCGAATATAGGCAGATTATAATGACTTTATTAAGCAGAAATACTTTTTATAGGCTCGTTAAAGCCCCGGATTTTTGTACCGAAATGATGGGGAAATTTACAATCATATGCCTCTTGGCAGTATGCTTTTTTGCAACAAATGTTAGTGCACAAAGAGTGTATAAAGCCAACTCAATTTTGTCATCAGGCAGTTGGAGTAAAATTGGAGTTAAGGAAAGCGGGGTATATAAAATAGATGTTGCTTTTTTAGGCGCCCTTGGTTTTAATACTTCAAATATTTTATCTGGTTCTATCAGGCTGTTTGGAAATGGAGGTAATATGCTTAGCGAAACAAATGCAGAAATACCTCCAGATGACCTTATCGAAAATGCGATCATGGTAGTGGATGGAGGCGACGGAATTTTTAATGGAAACGATTATTTTCTTTTTTATGCTGCAGGACCGGACAAATGGTTGAAGGATTCAGTAAATAAAAGATTTACTCATCAAAAAAATCTTTACGCTGATTCTGCTTACTACTTCATTACAATTGGCGGTACTGGAAAACGAATTGCTTCATTGCAGGTAAATACTCCACCAGCATTCATAGTTAATTCATTCAACGAAAGGATCTTTCATGAGCTTGATACTATTAATCTTTTATCAAGCGGGAAAGAGTGGCTGGGTGAAGAGTTTGCTGATGCACCGGGTAAAACACTTTCAAGATCTTTTTCAGTGAATATACCAGACCTTCTTAGCTCACCCGTAACATTGATATCTAACTGCGTAGCCAGGTCTATAAATGTTCCAAGTCATTTTGATGTTCGGATAAACAATCAATTGGCGCAGCAGGTCAATATCCCATCCACCGGAGCTGGGTTGTATGACCTGTTTGCTCAACAATCACAACAGCAGGCGGATATTTTATTATCACAAGGATCTTTGCAGCTCAATTACACTTATGTTCCAGGTGGTTTTAATTCCCAGGCCTGGTTGAATTTTTTTGAGATACATGCAAGAAGAAGCCTTGTTTTAAATAACAATAGTCAATTGGCCTTTCGTGACTGGAATAGTGTTGGAAATAATATTTGTGAATTTGTATTAAGTAATGCCACAAGCAACACACAGGTTTGGGATATTACCGATCCTTTGTCGCCAATACGAATGCAAGGAAATTTTTTAACGAATGAATTTCGATTTGTAAATGATGCTGTACGATTAAAAGAATACATTGCTTTTAATACAAGCAATGCGTTGATACCTGTAAATGCGGGTCGAATCCAAAACCAGGATCTGCACCATTCTCAGCAAACCGATTATTTGATCATCACGAATAATTCATTGTTGTCACAAGCCGAACGATTGGCTTCTTTTCACCGGCAAAGAAATCTAAAAGTGACGGTTGTCACTACTGACAAAATTTTCAATGAATTTTCTTCAGGATCACAAGATCCTATTGCCATTCGTGACTTTGTAAAAATGTATTTTGACAAGTATGCATCTAATCCTGCCGGTCGTCCAAAATATTTGTTGCTCTTTGGAGACGCTTCTTTTGATTATAAAAACAGGATCAGTGCTAATACAAACATTGTTCCTGCATATCAAAGTAAAATTTTTCTTGACCCGCTTAGCACTTATACAAGCGATGACTTTTTTGGTTTTTTAGACGACAATGAAGACATCAATTCAGGATTAGTTACGAATCTTCTTGACATTGGCATTGGCAGAGTTCCGGCGAAAAATATAGAAGAAGCAAAAAATTATGTTGACAAAGTAATTGCTTATTACAGTAAAGAAAGTTTTGGTGCATGGAGAAACAATGTTTCAATAATTGCTGATGACGAAGATAATAATCTGCATTTGCAGGATGCTGAATTAATAACAGGTACTGTATCTGCAAATCCCATTTTCAATATTCAGAAAATTTATCTCGATGCATTTCAGCAAGAAAGCGGATCAGCAGGCAGCAGGTATCCAACGGTCAATGAAACGATCAATAATCAAATTGCAAGCGGAACACTTGTTTTTAATTTTATTGGTCATGGCGGCTCGGCAAGACTCGCGGAAGAAGTGATACTTGATCAGCCAATGATAAATGGATGGAGTAATGCCAACCGGCTCCCTTTATTTGTTACTGCCACTTGCGATTTTGCACCGTATGATAATCCATTTACAAATTCAATTGGCGAAAACATTTTATTGAGACCCAAGTCCGGTGGTATCGCGTTGATGACAACCACCAGGCTTGTATTTTCTTTCAGCAACAGGATCATGAATAATAACTACATGCAATTTGCTATGCAACCCGATGCAAATGGAAAATACCGAAGTCTTGGAGAAGCAGTAATGGCAGCAAAGAATTATACTTATCAAACATCCGGCGATCTGATCAATAACAGGAAGTTTACATTACTTGGAGACCCGGCTTTAACGCTTGCATTTCCGCAATTTAAAATTAGAACTACCCGACTAAATTCGTTTGACCCTGTCGTTCGAACTGATACTTTATCAGCCGGGGAAAAAGTAGAGATAGCGGGAGAAGTAACAGATAATAATGGTTTAATTCTTTCATCTTTAAATGGAACTGTTTACCCTGTTGTTTTTGATAAACCTCAAACGATCACTACAAAAGCTAATGATCCAGCCAGTCAACAAACATCATTTCAACAGCAATCGAATATTTTGTTCAAAGGAAAAGCCACTGTTACCAATGGAAAATTCAGCTTTTCTTTTAAAGTGCCAAAGGATATTAATTATCAATATG
>VBAS01000055.1 GCA_005882975.1 Bacteroidota bacterium
AGCATTGGCTGAATATTTATTTGATGATGAAAGCATGATGACAAGGATCGATATGAGTGAATACCAGGAGAAACATACAGTGAGTCGTTTGGTTGGCGCACCTCCTGGATATGTTGGCTATGATGAAGGCGGACAATTAACAGAGGCTGTTCGAAGAAAACCTTACAGTGTTGTGTTGCTTGATGAAATTGAAAAAGCACATCCGGATGTTTGGAATGTGTTATTGCAAGTGCTGGATGATGGAAGATTAACAGATAATAAAGGTCGTGTTGTGAATTTCAAAAACACGATCATTATTATGACAAGTAATATTGGTAGCAGTATTATCCAGGATGCTTTTGAAAATGTAACAGAAAAAAATGTGGAAGAGGCAACGGAAAAAGCAAAAATTGAAGTAATGGCTTTGCTGCGTCAAACAATTCGACCGGAATTTTTGAATCGGGTTGACGAGATCATAATGTTCCAGCCTTTACTCAAAAACGAGATCAAAGGAATTGTAAAAATCCAGTTAGAAAACCTGAAAAAACTCGTGGCGGAAAGTGGAATTCACCTGGATTTCAGTGACTACGCCTTAGAATTTTTAGCTGAGCAAGGCTTTGATCCTCAATATGGTGCACGGCCTCTAAAACGTTTAATACAAAAGGAAATTGTCAATACGCTGAGTAGACGTATATTGGCCGGAGATATTGATAAATCAAGACCGGTTTTAGTGGATGTTTTTGACAATACAGTTGTATTCAGAAATGAAGAAAATGGCAAGCCATCATCAAAACCAAAAGAACAAAAATCAACATTAAACAAATAATCCCGTGATAAAACGGGCAAGGAGTAAAGAGTATGCCAGCACCAAAAGAAGTAGTTATTATTATCAAGCCTACTGAAATGTGGGTAGGAAATGAGAAAGCATCTGTAACCCTGATGGAATGGGGCGAATACGAAAGTGAAGAATGTGCAAAAGCAAATGAAGTTGTAAAGCAGATATTAGAGAAGTATGAAGGAAAGATTCGATTTCAATTCAGACATTTTCCACTTACAAAAATTCATCAGCGTAGTTTAAAAGCAAGCGAATCTGCAGTTGCTGCAGGTCAAACAGGTAAGTTCTGGGAGATGCATAATATTTTGTTTCACAACAGGAGAAATCTTGGAACCACAAGTTTGAAACTTTATAGTCGTGAAGCAGGGATCAGTGATAAGAATTTTCTTGATAACCTTGTTAACGGCACTTATGGTTGGCAAGTGCAGGATGATATCAAGGAAGCAATTGGAAGAGGTGTAAAAGAGTTACCTGCATTCTTTGTCAATGATGAACCACTTGGTGTAAAACCAACATTTGATAATTTAAGTAAGGCTATTGATAATGCATTAAAAAGCAAGGGCAAGAAAAAACCTGTTGCAAAGAAAAGAGCATAAAAAAAAGTCCTGCTGAAAAGCGGGACTTTTCTTTTTAATCAGGTTGTCAGATTACCAACGGCTGTTGCTGCTATTGGAAAATGAGCGACGATTGTTGTTGCCACCAGTTCTTTCTTCACGTGGTTTTGCAACACTTACTTTAATAGCACGACCATCAACGGTAGCGCCATCTAACTCAGCAATTGCTTTTTGAGCAACTGCATCATCAGACATTTCAACAAAGCCAAAACCGCGGCTGCGGCCTGTTTCTTTGTCGTTAATAACTTTAGCTGATGTTACTTCTCCGTAATCAGCAAAATAACTTTTTAAGTCTTCATCTTGTACGTTGAAGCTTAAGTTTGAAACATAAATGTTCATTTACTTTTGAAATTTAAATTAAAAATGATCTGAGAAACTGAGTACTGGAAAGAAGACTAACTATTTAGCAGATTAACGCTTAGCAGAAAAAATCATTTACTTACCAAAAACTAGAACTCAAATTTGAAACACAAAGGTAAGGGTTATTGACTGAATGCTTTTTTTTATTTTCATTGACATTGTTAACAAGGGAATAATAATTTTGATTTCATATTTGAAAATAAATATGTAGCTTTTAGCTCGATTTTGTAAACCAAAACAAAAAATTATGAAACGAATTTCCACAACAGCAATTATACTTCTTGCTGTAGCTTTGATCTCCACTCAATGTACTGATGAGAAAAAAGAAGACACTACTAGTGCAACTAGTGAAGTAAAACCAACGGTTGCCCAATTTGGTGGCTTTGACAGCCAGGTAAAATGGGGTGAACGTCTTGTCACTATTTGCGGATGCAATGATTGTCATACACCCAAAAAAATGGGACCAAACGGGCCAGAGAATGACATGAGTAAGATGCTTTCCGGACATCCGGGACAAATGCCTACCCCGGCATTTGATTCAAAAGAAGCTGCTAAAAAAGGGCTTATTGTTACACAAACATTTACATCATGGACTGGGCCATGGGGCACAACATATGCAGCGAACCTGACTTCAGACTCTACAGGTATCGGCAACTGGAAGGAAGAACAATTTTTGAAAGCACTACATGAGAAGAAATGGATGGGACTTGATAATACAAGGCCACTTATGCCGCCAATGTCAATGATGCCTGCAACTGAAATGAATGATGATGAGTTGAAAGCAATTTTTGCTTATCTTAAAACAACTCCTCCCGTTAAAAATGTCATTCCGGAGGCTGCATTGTTACCGCCACCTGCACCAGCTAAATAATTTTATTTATAAATTTTTTCAAACCCTGCAGTGCAGGGTTTTTTATTTTGCAGGACTCTGATCCAGATCCCAATTATCTGTCCGGAATGGACAAAGCGGTAGACCTTCTTTACTGAAGACATTTCCAAGTATGGTATTGCCAAAAGCATAACGTACCTGCGCAGGTTCGGGAACATTATCATTCCATACAATTATTTTATCTTTTTCAATTTTAGCCTGAGCAGGAAACCATTGTTCAGTTTTCAGATCAAAAACCGTGAAGCCTTCAATAGCATTGTTATCCCTGAAACCTTTCGGTACATTATCAAAACTTAGTGTGACCTTGTTTTTATTTCTTGTTTTGCTTTTATACAAAGGATTTTTATAAGCGATACCCTTTTGCTTATAAGTTTCAGCTAATGCCCAGTTAGCAAGCCGGTATCCAACATCGTGTTTGTTCGATGGATGAAGAATGCTGACATCGTCTATAAGGTCAGTGATTACAACCATGCCTGTATTGGGAAAATTCATCGCTTTTGTTTGAGCTTCCTGTATTAAAGCACCGACATTATTATTTCCATATTTATAAGGAGCAATTTGCACATAATAAAATGGAAAATCTTTTTTCCATGCTTCACGCCACGATTTGATCATTGTTGTAAATAATTTGTAATAAGTATCATTATTGCCCACATTACTTTCTCCCTGGTACCAAATTGTACCGGCAATATTGAACTTGGTAATTGGATCTATCATGGCATTATAACAAAGGCCATCATGATTTGGCCACCAACGAAAACTTTGCAGTCGGGCTGCGGCTAAACGAAGTTCATCATCATTATCAAATATGGGCTCTGGTGTCCATACTTCCGCAGGTGTTCCGCCCCAACTTGAATTGATCAAACCAACTGGTACATTCAGATCCTTATTTATTTTTTTTCCAAAAAAATACCCAACTGCACTGAAGGATTTTAAAGAGTTTGAATCACAAACCTTCCAATCTGCTTTAACATCATCTTGTGGATGATTGGCTGTTGTTTTTGGGATATTGAAAAAACGAATATTTGTATTATAGCAATTAGGCAATTCATCTTTGACGTCTTTTAATCCATTCAAATAACTCCACTCCATATTCGATTGCCCTGAACATACCCAAACTTCTCCGATCATAACATCATTCAAAACAATTGTATTGTTTGCTTTTAGTGTAATAGTGTAAGGGCCGCCTGCTGATGGAGTTTTTACTTTTATTTTCCAGTTTGCCCTATTATTTACCGTTGCAGTGTCTGTTTTTCCATTCCAACTTGTAGTTACTAAAATCTTTTCCGAAGGATTACCCCAACCCCATAAGTTTACTGAGTCGTTTTGCTGTAGTACCATACCAGAAGAAATAATAGAAGGTAATCTTAATTGAGCCTCTGATTGGGAAGAAAGACTTAACAGAATTATCACAGATAGCGAGAGGCTTCTCATTTTAGTCCGGTTTTGTGGACTTTAAATGTAAGAATTTTATCAGTGGTTAGAAAAACAGTTTAGCTCAATGGGTTTAATAGCCTAACAGTAAGTAATTGGACGATTTATAAAGACCAATTAACTGTTTCAATTGAGACAGAAAATGTCTGCATCTTGTGCCGGTATTATCAATGCAAGGAAGATTATCTCAGCAATCATTTAGTTGTTATTTTTTTAAGATCAATTGTAAAGTATTTTCCTGGTTGGCAACAGCTATCCATTGGCTAAATGCAGCAATAGAATTTGTGTCATCCTGATCATTACCTGCATCATTTTTTGCTTTGAAATCTGCAAGTTCTTTCAAATATTTTTCTGTTTCAACTTTTCCAAGTGTTACAAGACTTCCGCCACCTTCAAAATAATAGTGAGTGGCAATAAATCTTTTTACATGTAGCCTGGTTTCTTTTGGTAAAAAATTTTGAAGTTTCCAGAAATTTCTGCTTCCCGATTTTTTTATTGCGTTTAAAACAGGAGCCGGACCACTGTTATAAGCTGCTATCACTAAAAGCCAATCTTCAAAATACCCATAAAGATCCGTTAAGTATTTTGCCGCAGCTACACTACTTTTCCAAATTTGCTGTCTTTCATCATACTTTGCTTTGCTGTGACTTTTAATCCTAATGTTTTTGCAGTGCCAGGCATAAATTGCCAAACGCCAACTGCGCCAACACCAGATCTTGCATCTGTTTTGAGCTTAGATTCTATGATCGCCAGGTATTTTAGCTCAAGAGGAATTTGATATTGAGTAAAGACTTTATCAATGGTTTTTAAATAACCACTTTTATTAAGTTTTATATTTTCAAATAATTCTTCAAAATCTTCTCCATACTCCTGCACAAATTTTCCCATTGACTGATGCAAAGGAACTACCGGGAGCGATAAAAAGGATTTACCTGATGATAATGATAAAAGAATAGAGTCTTTATATGCAGGATCATTCGGAGTAAGAGGATCTATTCCTCCATTTGATCTCAGAACGAAAATGAAAAATAGTAATAGAAAAGATCCTGTCTTAATGTGTTTCTTGTTCAACATCGTTTTAAATTTTTAAGTAAAACAATGCCGACCCAAGGTGTTGGATTTCTAATTCGAAAAATTGATCACAGGAGTATCGGAGTAAAAGGGTTGTTAAAAAAATTCCGGGGGTACGGTTATTTGGCTTTTCATTTCCGGAACGGGAAAGGTTGCCATAGGAGATTGATTAACGGATTAAAAATAGAAACCACAAACCGGATCGCATAGCATATTGCATTAGGAAATACACTATCAAAATTTTAATTCAATGATTCTCATTGAAGTTTTTTTACCCATGGTATTAAAAACGAATAAATACGTGATTAAAAGGGCGATTTTTTATAATGTTTTTTGGAACAACCCTGATTGGCAATAATGATGCCGCTTTAAGCAACACTTTCGTTGTTTTTTTTATTTGCGATAGTTCTGCAACTTTGAGAAACAATATCAAGAAATGGCTCAACCCAAAAAAGCTGCGATAGGTTTTATTTTTATCACTCTGTTAATTGATGTAATGGGCTGGGGATTGATCATACCCGTGATGCCAAAGCTAATTGCTCAATTAAAACATATTGAAATAAATGATGCAAGTGCTTATGGCGCATGGTTACTATTTGCTTATGCATTCACACAATTCCTCTGTGCACCGCTTGTTGGAAATCTCAGCGATCGATTTGGCCGCAGGCCGATCTTATTATGTTCTTTATTAGGTTTCGGTATCGATTATATTTTTCTTGCGTTAGCTCCAGGTTATGGTTGGTTATTTATCGGTCGGGTTATTGCCGGCCTTACGGGTGCAAGCTTCACTACTGCGGCTGCTTATATTGCTGATATAAGCACTGCAGAAACGAGGGCAAAAAATTTTGGAATGATCGGCGCTGCATTTGGATTGGGATTTATTATTGGTCCTGCCTTAGGAGGTTTACTGGCGGGTTTAGGTATTCGTGCACCTTTTTATGCAGCAGCAGGGCTTTGTTTATTGAATTTCCTTTATGGGTATTTTGTTTTACCTGAATCTTTGGATAAAGAACATCGGCGAGCTTTTGACTGGAAAAAAGCCAATCCACTTGGCTCATTAAGATTCTTAAGAAAAGCTCCAACAATTGCAGGCCTCGCACTTTGTTATTTTCTTATCTATCTCGCTGCAATGGCTGTTCAGGGAAACTGGAATTACTTTACTATGTATCGCTTTCATTGGACAGAAAAACTGGTAGGTATATCATTGGCTGTTGTTGGTTTATTGGTTGGTATAGTTCAAGCTGGTTTAACAAGAGTTGTAAATCCAAAGTTGGGCAATGAAAAAAGTATTTATGTAGGATTGCTATTATATACATTAGGGCTTGTTTTATTTGCCTTTGCAACTCAAGGATGGATGATGTTCCTTTTTTTAGTTCCTTATTGCCTGGGAGGAATTGCTGGCCCGGCATTACAATCAACAATGGCAGGGCACGTCAAACAAAATGAACAAGGTGCTTTGCAGGGAGCATTAACAAGCCTCATGAGTCTCACAACGATCATTGGCCCGCTGATCATGAATAACCTGTTTACTTATTTCACACATAAGAATGCTCCGTTTTATTTTCCTGGTGCGTCTTTCTTTTTAGGGGCTCTTTTTATGTTAGGGAGCGCAGTTATCAGCTACGCTGTGTTTAGAAAAGAAAAACATCAATTGCAGGTAATATAATTGCTAAACAAGATGTTTCTTAATAAAATCATCTACGGAAAATTCTCCACCACCTTCAAAAAGAAAAAAGACAAGTAATACAAGTACAAGTAAAGAGAACACTAGTTCTGAACCTGGTGTAAAAATTCCGATTGACAAGTTTATGATCACCGCTCCAATAAGAATTGGAATTTGTATCAATGCAGATAATCTGGTAAACAATCCTATTGTGATGAGGAAACCGCATAGTAAATGTATCCATGTAATCACCACGGCGATCCAGTCTGGCAGAAATCCAAAACTGCTTTGTGCAAGTAATCCTTTTAACGACATAATATCACTGATAAAAGAAATACCCTTAGAAACGAGAGCAATACCGAGAGCAGCACGAAGTAAAAGTAATAATACCGGGTGAGTGGTGCTCCATTTATCAAGTCGGTGTAAAATAGCCATAAACCATTTTTTAAGGAGCGAAATGAATGTCTATAAAAGGTACACCATAATCATACTCGAAACCAAATATATTTTTTCACGGGTGTTGTAACATCCTGTTTATTACCAAATAACTTAAAACAATAAGAAGCAGGATTATAAAAATTGTAATATAAAGCCAGGGCGGGTCTTTAAAACGAAGCTTTTCTCTTTTTTGCTTTTTCTTGTTAAGCTTTTTATGAAGGTCACGATTAAGCTGTTCTACGAGTGAAGCTATTTTTTCTTTATTTTTTATTTCCTGTAAGCCGTCCATTGCGTCATCCGTAAAATTTGTGTTCATCATTTTCTTTTCCACTTCATGACGCTGTTCATCTGAAAGCCGGCCTTCCAGGTATCTTAATAAAGTTTCCTGGTCCACTTCCGGTGAAAGATTAGATAATATGTCTTTTAACTTGTCCGGCATTAACCATTCATTTTTTTCTCAATTAAGATCCTCATATTACGTTTTCCGTTTTGTATGTGACTTTTTACCTGCATCATGCTATACCCGGTTTGTTCCGTTATTTGCTGATAGCTTTTCTTTTCCATGTAAAACAAAGTTACACATAGTTGCTGGTCAGCATTCAATTCTTTCAATGCTTCACCCATGTAATCGTATGTCTTTTCATTCAACAGTAAACTTTCTTTATCTGTCTCATCAGCTTCAGCTGCTATACTTTCTCTTACTTCAATTGTATTTTTTCCGGGCCTGTCTCTTAGTTGCATCAGGCAATAATTTTTTGCCACCATGTATATCCAGCTTTTAAAATATTCAACCCGGTATTTTTGCAGTTCTGTTATGGCTTTAAGGAAAATTTGTTGCACACTATCTCTTGCCTGTTCTTCATTCTTTAAATATTTCATGCAAACACCCAATAATAACAAGGTATACCGTTCCAGTAAAACGCCGAGCCACTGGTTATCGCGGTCAACATAAAATCTTTCGAGCAATTCCTGGTCGCTAATATGTTTGTTAAGTTTTGGGTTCACGGGATGAAAATAGCTAATTTCATTTTCTATGATGCGGGAAAAGGTGAATTTCACAATAAGTTCTATAGCTCACCCGGGCTAATGATATAAATAGCATTATTTTCTTTTACTTTAAACCGGAAAGTAATGGTAAATGAATACTGGTGAGTCTCAGGCAGAATGCCCCATGCAATCACAATAGGTGCAATGGAAAAAGGAGAAACGAAATAACTATATATTTCGGCAACAGTATCGCTATCTTTTGATTTGTAAGAATTGTATGTATTGCGTGAGAATCGATCCGCATGGTTATTGTGAAATCGTTTGAATTCCTTCTCGACCATTTTTTTACCCGCTACGTTACTATCTGATATACCCATTAATTGCAGATTCAGTATAGTGTCAGCTGTCTTTAATGAGTCTTCATGAATGATCTCCATTTCGGCAACAACAAGTCTTAGTTCATTGGGAGTGTATTGGAAAGGATTATAGTTTTTATAGGTGCCGGTTAAATAATAAAAAGAACTATCTGTTCTGCGATCTTCTGCATCTATTGTAAACCACGGATCTTTATGCAATGACAAAAGGAAAGTGCTGAACTTCATTTCCAAAGGATTTATTCGGAAATATTTTTTTACAACGTATTTCAAAGCAACCTGTGAGAAACTATTATAACCTATCAATATGCAGAAGAGTAATAAAAATTTTTTCACTAGAAAATCCTTTTACCCATTTAAAGAATAAGCTATCCCAACCTAGCATTTTTATAGGAGTATAAAAAAGTATGATTGCAAAAATTTTCTTAAGAGTTTCTATGAGTTGTACAGGAACAGATAAGTTTCACAATAAGTTTTAAAGTTCACCCGGGGTAACGATATAGGTAGCTATATTTTCTTTTACTTTAAACCGGATGGTCATAGTAAATGAATATTTGTTTGTATCAGGCAGAATTCCCCATGCGATGGTAACAGGTGCTATTGAAAAAGGGAAAACAAAATAATTATATATTTCCGCGGTGATCTTGCCGTTTTTTTCTTTAAAATTTCCATAAGTATTACTCGAGAAACGATCTGCCTGGTTTTTATGAAATCGCTTGAACTCCTTTTCTACTAATTTACTGTTTACAGCGCCGCTATCAATTATTCCCAGCAATTGCAAATTCATTATGGTATCATGTGTCTTTAATGAATCCACATGAATGATCTCTTCTTCCGCCAGAACTAGTCTAAGCTCTGTTGGGGGGTAATGAAAAGGATTAAAATTTTTATAAATTCCCGTTATATAAAAAAATGAAGTATCTGTACGCCGGCTATAAGATTCTATTGTAAACCACGGATCTTGTTGAAGGGAAGCAATAAAACTACTAAACCTTATATCAAAAGGATTTGTACGCAAATATGTTTTTGAAATAGATTGCAACGGGTTTTGGGAATAGCTCGTGCCAGCGATCAAAATAAAAAAAATGTGTAAAATTTTTTTCACTGGAAAACTCCCTTTATCCATTTGGCAATTACTGAATCCCATCCCATCATTCGAAAAGCAGTGTAAAAAAGCACAATGGCAAATATTTTCTTAACAGTGTCTTGTGGCAGAGATAATGATAGTTTGCTGCCAAGCCATCCACCGAGTACAAAGGCAATACTCATGATGGCAACTACTTTTATGTCGATGTAGCCTTTATTGTAATAATTCATCACTGCAAGGATACCTACGGGTAATAGCAATAAGCCGAGCGAGGTACCCTGGGCCTGGTGCTGCGAAAAGCCAAGAAAGATAACTAGCGCCGGAACAACGATGATCCCTCCACCTACTCCCACCATGCCACTTAATACTCCTGCTGCTAACCCAACTATGATCAGCAGTAAAACTGTTTCTATGCTCATATTCGCGGATTTAGTTTGCACAATATTAATTTTTGAAATTTTGTTTATAAAATGCTATAGCATCATCAATGACCTTCATTGCGATTTCTTTATCCTGGAAGTTATCGATCACCACTCTTTTATTTTCTAATACTTTGTACTGTTCAAAGAAGTTTTTTAACTCGGCTATAAAGTGTGGAGGAAGGTCCTTTACGGTTTTAATATGATTGACTGAGGGGTCATTCGCCGCCACTGCAATGATCTTATCATCCACTTGTCCCTGGTCGACCATTTGCATATTACCAACCACATTTGCTTCCACTAGGCAAAGTGGTTGAATAGATTGAGAACAAAAAACAAGTATATCCAACGGATCGCCATCTTGCCCCAATGTTTGAGGAATAAAACCATAATTGATAGGATAGTGGAAGGAAGAATAAATAACACGATCCAATCTCAGCAATCCTGTTTCTTTATCTACTTCATATTTTGCGCGGCTGCCTTGTGGAATTTCAATAACTGCATTTACAGCCAAAGGAGCGTTTTTTCCATAATGGACTCCATGCCATGGATGATAAACAGTAAGCATATAAAAAATTATTTAGCGATGCGAATACCAATAAATGTTGCCACCAATCCGCCAACAACACTTGCGGTGAAATAAATTAAGAATAGGGCAGCCTTGTTTTCCTTTAATAAGCCAATTCCTTCCAGCGTAAATGCAGAAAAAGTTGTGAAGCCACCGCAAAAGCCAGTCATTAATAACAACTTCATTTCTTCATTCCATGTTAATGAACGGCTAACGATGCTCCATAAAATTCCTATCAAAAAACAACCAGCAATGTTTACGAGCAAAGTTCCGGTTGGAAAGGCAGAGGTGTTTTGCACCTGGAAAAATCTTTGTACTGCATAACGTAATATACTACCCGCAGCTCCACCCAACCCAACTATCAAAAAGTTTTTGATCATTTAGGAATTGAATCTTTTGGTTGAAATGTAAAATTCAGGTCAACAAACCACTGCCCGTTTATCCTGATTATTTTTAAAGAATCTGGTTTGTTTTTATATGAATTTGAATAGTGTATTATAGTTGTAGAATCATTTAGCTCATGCGTTTCTTTCAGGAAACGGATACTGGCAGATTTGTATTTTGTTTTATCGTCCGGAGGAAGATTATTATTGTAATCTTTTTCATAAATGTCGATCATCTGGTTATTAGTGGAATCTTTTACTAAATAAGTTCTTGCTTTTTTATAATCGCCATCCAATGCAGCACGAAGAAATTTGCTGGCAGCCTCCATTCCGTTTGCTGGTTTTATTTCTTCTTCTTTGGTTGAATCATTACACGCTGATAAAAGAAAGATCAATAAAGGTGTAAGTTGGATCAGTTTTTTCATTGATGCAATGTACTAAAAACCTTCAAGTAGTCAGTTTAGACATCACAAGTATTAAACAAAGCACCCTCTCCAAAAGGAAAGGGTGGTATAGGTTAATAGCTGAATAAAATTGTTACTGTACAAGAGTGCGACGCAAGGAACGCTGAAAAGAATTACCACAGCTGGCTACATTATTTTATCTCACCACGATTCTCTTCTTCTTTTCTTTCTTTATCGTAAGCCCTCAGAATTGATTTCACGAGGCGATGACGTACTACATCATCTTCATCCAATTCTATATGAGCAATGCCATCAATGTTTTTCAATATGCGGGAAGCTTTTTGCAAACCACTGCGCTGATTCCTTGGTAAGTCCACCTGTGTAATATCACCGGTGATGATCGCTTTTGCATTGGCACCAATACGAGTCAGGAACATTTTCAATTGCAGGTCAGTTGAGTTTTGCGCTTCATCCAAAATGATGAATGCATTATCAAGCGTACGACCACGCATATAAGCAAGCGGAGCGATCTCAATTGTTCTTGTGCTCATATAATAACCAAGCTTATCAGCAGGTATCATATCATCCAATGCATCATACAATGGACGCAAGTATGGATCGATCTTTTCTTTCAGATCACCGGGAAGGAAACCAAGATTTTCACCAGCTTCAACCGCGGGACGTGTAAGAATGATCTTCTTCACGGCTTTATTCTTCAAAGCTCTTACTGCTAAAGCAACAGCCGTATATGTTTTACCTGTACCGGCGGGCCCTATCGCAAAGACGATGTCATTCTTCTCTGCCATTTGCACCAAACGTTTTTGATTAGCAGTTCTTGCACGAACAGTTTTACCATTCGGGCCAAATACTAATACATCATTTGGGTTACGATCGATAAAATTATCAACCGTCTCAGCATCATCGCCACCCAGAACCTGCTCGAAATAATTTTCACTCATGTGGCCATTCCTTTCCAGGTACTGCACTATGAGTTCAATTTTTTCGCGGGCAGATGTTACCTGCTCTGGCGAACCACTAAGTTTTAACTGGGTACCCCTTGATAAGATCTTTAAAAGAGGGAATTTCTTTTTCAGAATGTCGAGCTTGCCGTTGTTTACGCCAAAGAACTCGATAGGGTTTACGGTTTCGAGGTTGATGATCGTTTCTGTCAATTCACTTCGTTTTTAATTTCACAATCCTGGCATAGGGTGGTTACCAGATTTTTGCACGACACCTGTTTTATTCAGATGTTTGACCCATGATTAAAATAAAGACTTATCTCAATCACTTCCTAAAGTTAATTATTAACAGGTGTGCATTCAAATTGTTGAAAGTAAAATTTGGTTAATAATTTATTTAATAATTAGAAATACAATTTTGTTGCCAGCTTTTGTAATTCTATTAGGCTTTTGTTGTGTCACTCACTTGTACGTTAGTAATTCAATTCGACTTTTTATTTAACCGCAAAGACGCCAAGATTAATACCTAAGGCGCAAAGATAACTTTGCGCCTTGGCGGATACTTAGCGTCTTTGCGTGCAGCCTTAGATCTGATCAAGGTCAGCCAAATCCATGCTAAACATCATCCTGTTTCTTTAATACATCTTGTTAATTTTACTATATGGAAGAGATAAGACCACTTAAAAGAAGTAAAGAATTAGCCCCGCTAAGTCGTGAGCATCATGATGGGTTATTATTTGCCTGGAAGATAAAACAGGGCCTCGCAAATGAAACTTCTATTGAAACACTTTGTAATTATACCCGGTGGTTTTGGTCCAATCATATTAAACCTCACTTTAAAGAAGAAGAAAAAGTATTAGTGAAGTTTTTGCCAGAGGATAATGCTTTGGTAAAGCAAATGTTTAAAGAACATGCACAGATACGTGACCTCATTATTTCCCTCGATAAAGAACCGGATCTCAGTTCGCTTCAATTGCTTGCAGAATTTGTCAATAATCATATTCGCTTTGAAGAAAGAGAACTTTTTGCATATGCAGAAGAAACGCTTACTCAGGAACAATTAAATGAGATCTACAAAGAATTGCCGCATGAGCTGCACTGTGATACTGAATGGAAAGACGAATTCTGGGTAAAAAAGTAGATCAGGCCGATGTCGCATTATTTTGCTTAATTGATTTTTTATCTTTTCGAATTTCTATTTCTGTAAGGATTTGCTGAATATCCTGCTTGCATTCTTTGTACTCATTTCCGAAATCTTTATACACTAATAGCTGGGTGAACTTCTGCGTTTTTTGGGCAAGAATATCCACAAGTTCCTCCATTGTTAAGTGTTGGCGATCCTCGATCATAATCTTGAAACAGTCAGTTAAATAATTAATGGGAATACTACTTATTGCTGCAATAATTGTGCAAAGGTGACTTGCTTAAAACCTGAGGTTTTTTATAAGCCGAATGATAAATTGAAATTCGTTAAATACTATCCTCAGAACAGATCAGAATATTTGATCATTTTCCTGTTAAATCATTCAGAAAATAACAATTGCTCTTTTATTGACGTTATAATTTTTGCAATTTTACAATGAATATCCCCCGCTATGCATTGTCGCAACTGCTTATTGGTAGTATTTCTTTTTGGCTTTTGCGGTGCCCAGGCACAATACTTTAAAATTTCAGGTAAGATCACCAATGATAAGCTTGAGCCGCTTGCGTTGGTAAGCATACAGGTAAAAGGATCAGTAAAGGGAACTATTTCAAAAGAAGATGGCAGTTATGAACTGCGCCTTGAAGAAGGAATCTATGATCTTGCCTTCAGCATGGTTGGATATAAATCGCTTTTGATAAATGTTGTCGTTAGCCGGGATTATGTACAGAATATCGTGCTGGAAACGGATGAAGGAAAGAATCTTTCCGAGGTAATTGTAAGAGGAAAAATGAAAGACCGTTCAGAAGAGATCCTTCGCAATGTGATCAAGCATAAAGATGATATACTTGCAGCAGCCGGACCCTATTCCTGCAATGTTTATATAAGAGCTACACAGGAAGATTCAACACAACGAAACGTAAAAACAAAAAAGAAGGCTATTGATACCATCACTGCCAATTTGAATGCCGATCTGCAGCGAATGGCGATGGCAGAAATTTCTCTGCATTACGATCATGAGAATGACAGCCGTGTCAAGGAAGAAAGAACAGGAGTAGTAAAAAGAGGAAATCCCGAGGCGCTTTTTTATCTCTCATTAACGGAAGGGAATTTTAATTTATATAATAATCTTCTTACCTCAACAGTTTTATCAGAGGTGCCTTTTTTATCTCCTGTTAGTTACAGTGGTTTTGCTGCATACAGGTATAAGGTCATTAACATAAAGCATGAAGATGGAAGAAAGATCTATACTATCAGCGTAAAACCAAGACAACTAAGTAATGTAACAGTTGAAGGTGAGATAAAGATCCTTGACAGTGCATGGGTAATTTTAAGTGCACACTTCACATTGCCCAATTATCATATTCCCGAATACGATCATTTTGAAATAGATCAACAATATAACCTTGTTGATAACAAAGCATGGATGATCACCCGCCAGCAATTCAATTATTATTCAAGAACAGGGAAGGGAAAATTATCAGGAGAAACGATCGCTTCATACAAAGACTTTGAGTTTAATAAAGAATTTCCCAAAAAATATTTCGGTACAGAACTTAGCTCCACGGCGCAGGAAGCGTATGAACGTGATAGCAGTTTTTGGCAAAAGACAAGAACAGAACCGCTGACTGCAAAAGAGATCCGCTTCATTCATTATAAGGATAGTCTCTTTCGTGTTACCACGAGTCAACCATATTTTGATTCGATTGACAGGATAACCAATAAAGTAACCTGGCCAAAGCTTTTGCTATTCGGACAAACTAAATTTAACCGTGAGAAAAAACGTTCCTGGCAATTGCCACCGGTTTCGGATGTAATTGACCCGTTTCGATTTGGAGGCTTAAGAATAAAAGCAAATGTTGCCTATTTTAAAACGTTCACATCTAAGAAATCAGTGCAAGTGTTTTCGAATATTAGTTATGGTATCAGGAATCATGATGTGAACGGGAATATAAGCATCACTCATAAGTATAATCCTTTTAATGGCGCTTTTATTAATGTTTCAGCACAACGTGAGTTTCAATATATTTTTCAGGGTGACGCATGGATCAATATGTTGAAGCGGGATAATTTTTATCTCAACCAGGGTATCGGTATTAATCACGGAGTAGAAGTGGCAAATGGCCTCTCCTTATTTGTAAATGCAGATTATTCATATCGTCGTTCTGTAGTTGACTACGAAACAAACCCCAAACTGGATACTGTTTTAGGCTTTGTGAATGAGCCTGTCTCTTTCGAATCGTACAATGCATTTTATGGAAAGGTCCGCTTGCAGTACACGCCATTCCAGCGATTCATTCGTGAGCCAAGAGAAAAAATTATTCTTGGTTCCAAATGGCCCACATTTTATGCAAGCTGGCGAAAAGGAATTCCGGGTGTATTAAAAAGTGTAGTGGATTTTGATTATCTCGAATTTGGCATGGAGCAGGAATTGAAATTAGGAGTAACAGGTGTCTTTAAATATAAAATACTTACTGGAAATTTTTTCAATACAAAAGATCTTCGGATGGTTGATTATAAATTTCAGCGACGCGGCGATCCGATCCTTTTCATGAATCCAAATGAAGCTTTTCAATCGCTTGATTCAACCTTCCCGGTATTTAAGCGTTTTTACCAGGCACATTTTGTACATGAATTCAATGGAGCTCTCCTGAATAAGATCCCGCTGTTCAAAAAACTGGAGTTGCGTGAGATAGTAGGCGGTGGGTTTTTAATTGCACATGAAAGAAATTTGCACTATGCAGAACTTTTTACCGGTATTGAAAAAGTTCTTAAAATACCATTCTATCCTATATATAAATTCAAGTTGGGTGCATATGTTATTGGTTCGGCTGCCAACCAATTCCACAATCCTGTTCAATTTAAAGTTGGATTTACTGTTTGGGACAGGAGTAGCAATAAGTGGCGATAGAATGATTATGTTATCGGCATTGGTAATTCTTTCATCTTTTGTTGCGTCGCACTCTTATTCTATTCAGCTGTTGAAAATTCATTTTTTATTTGATGATAATAAAAATAGTAATGGCGTAATCCACCCCCATTCGACTATTTCTTTTGATTAAATATCCGGCCCCCGCCAGCGGGGGATAGTATGCAGTCTTCTGTTCGATCAATGATGAAAACACTGCTCAATGAAATCCTTACGACAGACTATTAAAAGAATGTTCATTGTCCCCCGCTGGCGGGGGAAGTAGTTCGATTATTGTAAAATAACAATTGGGGGTGGATAAAAAAGTTCAATAGAATTCGCAAACGTACAAGAGTGCGTCGCAACGAAAGCTTAATAGTAGTACAAATGCC
>VBAS01000308.1:0-1364 GCA_005882975.1 Bacteroidota bacterium
TTTCTTTTTTGCGCAATGCTCTCTTCCAACTGGCGGATAGGCTCCGTCATATCCATCTTATTCTTCTCGGCATCGTGCTTATATTTTTCTATTGTTTCGATCAGGTCCTTGATAGGCTTTTCAAAATCAAGAAACTGTCGGTTAGCATTGGACGGCATAGGCTGAAAATGAATGGCGAATGTAAGAATAAAATAATAATAGCCTTATGGGCCTTCCAGCGGCATAATGATTGTAACAATCCTTCCATGAAACAACTTTTAATCCTGTTGCTAGCATTTATGATCTCATCAATATGTAAAGGCCAAACGCCTCATATCATAGATTCATTAAATGTTCCCAAACAAGCTATTGATACAACTTTTTCCCGGCATTATGCACTGATCGCCGGCGGAAGCAAAGGAATCGGATATGCTCTTGCAGAAGCCTGGGCAAAACGCAATTACAATCTTATTCTTATTGCAAGACATTGGGATAGTCTTGAAACAGCAAAACATAAATTGGAATCAGCGTATGGTGTTCATGTTGAATTGCTTTCTTATGATCTGAGCCGTGAAGAATCTGCAATTGAAATTGCGGTATGGTGCGCAGAAAGAAATATTCCATTAAAGGTCCTTTGCAATGTAGCCGGTGCTGGTGGTTCAAGGGATTATCTTAGCACCACTCTTGATTCTCTTCGGTATATGGTAAGATTGAATATAGAATCATGCATGGCATTAACACTTACATTACTTCCGCTGCTGGAAAAAAATTCGCCTTCTTATATTATTAATGTAGCAAGTATGGCGGGCTTTGCACCAATACCCATAAAAAATATGTACTCGGCCACTAAATCAGCTGTTATTTTTTTTAGCTACTCTTTGCATTACCAGTTAAAGGACAGAGACATCAATGTAAGTTGCCTGGCACCCGGACCTGTATATACAAAGCCTGAGATCGTTGCAGAAACAAAAAAACAATTGGGAAAATTTGGCGACAAAATGGCCAGAACTCCGCAAAAGGTTGGAGAAAAGGCAGTACGTAAAACACTAAAAGGAAAAAGGATCATTGTTCCCGGGTTTTTGGCAAATGTGATGTCGGGAGTTTTAAGAATATTACCGAGGGGAACATCTGCATCTATTTACAATAAGTTTGGGAAAATCGACTATTAGAACGGCCTACCGTGGGTTTTCTTAACCAACATACTTATCAGTGAAGGGAAATACCTGCTTATTCCTATCACTAAATTTGTAAGTCGTGGATCATTGAGTAATCGCTGAAGCATTCGCCCGGTTCGTAATCGATTTGAAAATAGTTTATTCCATTTAGCGGAATAATTTTGTTCCATTATTTCTCTTGAAATAGCTCCTTTCAAAAATTCATGAATT
>VBAS01000308.1:1520-5437 GCA_005882975.1 Bacteroidota bacterium
CATTTCACATTCGTTAAAAATCTTTTTTAAATGCGGGTTTGCTGAAAGGATCGTTTGTTCCATCTTCTTAATATCATTGTCACTATTCTGCAAATTATCTGCAACAGTAAGATAACAGAAACAATAATGTTCATTTTCAATTTTTGAAATACCGCAATATCCTTTTTTGAAATTATGAAGAGCGATCAGGTCATCCGGGAGATTGTACCGGATATGATATTTTACCCCGATATAATTATTGAGCTTATTTTTTTTTGCTAAAACAAATGGTCGCTTCCACCTAACATCAAGATTACTTCTTTTACCAAAACAACCCACTGCAACTTTCGCCTTAAAATTTCCTTTTGTTGACTGAATATTAAATTCATTATTAGAAAAATTGATCTCGTTAACACGGGTTTGTTCAAATAAAACAACACCTGCTTGTTTTGCTATTTGTGCTAAACAGTGATCTAGCTTGTAGCGACTGATACCAAAACCGCCCAATGGCAATTCTTGTTCAAATGAATTTCCATTCTTTGCAGATACAAATAGTTTTTTGATCTGCGATACATTCAGCGATCGAAGATCAAGTCCAAGGCTTTGCAAAAAATCCCATGACTCCAGACTTATATATTCACCACAGACACGGTGAAAAGGATATTGTTCTTTTTCAAAGAGAATAACTCTGTAACCTGCTTTAGACATTTGTATTGATAAGGAAAGACCGGCCAGGCCGCCGCCTACAATGGCAAGATCGTATGTGATATCATCTTGCAAGTGTTATATGTAGTTTGAAATAATTAAGTGGATAAAACAAAAGTTTCGATCGTAAGACCGGGGCCAAATGCTGCACCAAATATATTATTGCGCTGTTTTTTATCCATTGCCTCCTTTATACGTTTGAGCACAAAGAGAATTGTGGGAGAAGACATATTGCCAAATTCACTTAAAACATCATAGCAAGGCTGCAACTGACCATTGGTAAATCCAAGACTATTATGTACTGCTTCCAATATTTTTTTTCCGCCCGGATGAATACACCAATGAGTTATATCTTCTTTCTCAAGGTGGGTTTCTTTCAGGCATTCGTTTACAATGCCGTTAAAATCTTCTTCAATTAACTCGGGAATATAACCACTGAGCGTTAATAGAAACCCCGTAGAGGATAATTCCCAAACCATTTCCTGTTTGCTCTTAAAAGATACGGAGGAATAAAAATGATCGATATTCAACCCTTCTGCTTCATTATTTCCGGTAACAAGCATTGCAGCCGCGCCATCACTGAAAAGTATAGCACTGGAAATATTATCGGGATCATATTTTTTTTGAAAATGAAGCGTACACAATTCAACACATACAATTAAAACATTTGCCTTTGCATCTGATTTACAAATCATATCGGCAAGCTTTAAGGCATGTATCGCTGCATAGCAGCCCATGAAATTTATCGAGGTTCGCCAGGTAGTAGCAGGTAAATTTAATAACTCGATCAATTCAAGGTCAAGGCCAGGAGCACTCATACCCGTGCAACTAACTGTTATCAGGTGTGTGATATTCTGGTCTTGATAATCAGCAAGACAATCTTTGATCGCTTTTAATGACAATGGAGCAGCATGTTCCCGGAAGTTTTTCATTCTTTTTTCAATAGAAGGAACAGGTTCCAGGTTCTCCGTTGGAGTAAAGAATTTCCATTCATCAGCAGAAACACTATAATCAGGTAAAACAGAATAGCGGGTTTGAATACCACTGTGCCTGTAGAGAAATTTCAGTTTTCTTTTTTCTACCTCGTTTATTGCATATACGCGGCTCATAAACTCAAAGATCTTTTCTTGTTTATGCTGATACTCCGGTAAAGCCGTTCCAATTGAAATAATTTTACTCAAACCACCTCCAGATTAATAAGATCAAAAAAGAAATATTTGTACAAGTTGCCGCCAGCCAGTTCATCTTCATTGTATTTTTAAAATTGGCTGCTTTATTGTTTTTGTACACCAATACAAGCCACCTGATAAAATAAACGATAACAGGAATAAAAAAGATGCCAATCACCAATAATTGATTCCCGTGTTTGGTACTGATAAAAAACTGTGCCATGAAAATCCATGCTAAAATGTAAACAATGGCACAGAATATAAATGTACCGATATAACCTAACTTATAACTAATTGTAGTCACTCCATCGTCAAGATCCTGTTTATGCTGATATATCTGTGTTAAGGGATAAAAGCCGCCGACTAACAAAGAACATATAACCATGCCCTGCCATGGAACCCAAATATTTTGTTCGGTATTGCTTCCATAATAGACCAACCAAAAAGTAACTGCCCCCTGGAAAAGGATCACTATAAAATACCCGAGATATGGATATTTTTTTAAACGAATGCCCCGGTAACTATATGCCTTTGATGCACCGATATAAAAAAGGACAACAATGGTAAAAACCGGACCGATATATAAACTCAATAGAATGCCTATTGAATCTAAAACAACAGTTACCCAAAAAAGTTGTCGGGATGGTGGTGGTGGTTTTTCAAGACCGCCTATACTTTCGGTATCCCGATCCATATAACTGTTATAACCATTACTTGCAGGATAGATCAGAAAATGAATAATAAAAAATATTAACACCGCATTAAACCAATTGATGTGAGGTACTTGTGACAATGCAAAAAAATAAATAGGAGATAAAAAAAATGAAAAAGGAATGCGCAGCAATTTGATGGTGGAAACATTTATCATCAACCATTGATTAAGATCATGAAAATTACTCAATAATTAGGCCTTTCAATGTGAAAACAAACAATAAAAGTTGGGGTTGGTTATCCACAATAGCAAATGTTGGGAGAAGGTAAATCGTCTAATTATATGTGATGAGCGAATTATTTCTGAATTTTCATAGCATTTTAAAGGAAAAACTTTTGGCAACAAAACCATGCCGGGCTATCTTTGCCATCCCAAAAAAATCTGTCGAAAAGACTCATTTTAAGGAATGGATCGGTAGTTCAGTTGGTTAGAATGCCGCCCTGTCACGGCGGAGGTCGCGGGTTCGAGTCCCGTCCGGTCCGCAAAAATTTCGCAGGTCGTCCCGAATGAATCGGGATCCGGTCCGCAAAAATTCAGAGGTCATCTCGCCTCAGGCGAGATAAGGTCCAAAAATTTGTAGAGCTCGTTTTTAGTAGAGATTGACCCTTGAAACAAAACTAACTGCCTCGGTGATCCATTTCACTCAGGCAGTTTTATTTTTTAACAACAAAAAATTATTACCAATGCAGAAAAGAAAAGTGAGAAATGCCTGGTTATTTATATCATCATTACTTATTGGTTTATTTTCTTTCCCCTTTGCATTTGCAAAATCAGTAGAAAAAAGAGCCACTCAATTCAAGAACACCGTATCAAATCTTCATGTCAGCGACTTTGTGCCTACAATACCATCTGCAGTTTCTGTTTACGATAGTCTCAGATTGAATATTGCAGGAATAAACAGAGCTGCCTTTGAACTAGCTCAGAAAGGTTTTGAAAAATTAAGAGAGCAAGGTGTTATTTTAAATGATAGTATAATGTCTATCATTGATTTTAGCTTACCCAGTACCGATAAAAGATTATATGTAGTTGATATTAAAAACTACCATGTTCTTTACAGCACTTATGTGGCTCATGGAAAAAATTCGGGAAAAGAAATGGCCAATTCTTTTTCTAATAGTCCTTCTTCAAATAAAAGCAGTTTGGGTTTTTATAAAACGTTGGATACTTATAATGGCAAACATGGCTACTCACTTAAACTGGAAGGTCTTGAAAAAGGCATTAATGATAATGCATACGAAAGAGCCATTGTATTTCATGGTGCAAAATATGTGGACCCCAATTATATTTCAAAGCTTGGTTATATTGGAAGAAGCCAGGGTTGCCCTGCCGTTTCACCAAAAGAAGCAACGCCT
>VBAS01000056.1:0-1349 GCA_005882975.1 Bacteroidota bacterium
CAATCAGCCATCTTTTCCAAATACAATTTTAAAGCCGGGCGAAACATTTCATCAAACGACTGTTTATAAATTCTCAACTAAGAACCACGATTAACATGATTACAAATAGGATTAGGAGGAATATAAGGGGGTCTTTTTTATTTTTCACTTTTCACCTTTCACTTTTCACCTTAACTGCGCAAGTAAACAAAGCCCCGGCTTATCCTCTTGTCGTGCATGATCCGTATTTCAGCATCTGGAGCTTTACTGATAAGGTGAATGAAAGCACTACTAAACACTGGACAGGAAAAGATAATTCACTGATCGGGCTAATAAGTATAGACGGCAGACTCTATAAGTTTCTGGGGGAACCATCAAGAGAATTAAAACCTATATTACCGATTGCAGAAACTCAGCCTTACAATTGTCAATTCACAGAATCAAAACCTGTGGGTGATTGGACAGCAGTTGATTTTGATGATAAAAAATGGCAAACAGGTAAAGGAATGTTTGGTACAAAAGATGTCGATCCTCAATCTGAATGGAAAAGCAGGGAAATATGGATAAGAAGAACATTCGATCTGCAACAGTCAACTATTAATGAGCTTTTATTAAAAATAAAATATGATGACAATGTAGAGATATATCTCAATGGTGAGAAAATATTCAATGCGGGTTGTTGTTCTGCAAATAAAGAAATACTTCTTTCGAAATCTATTGAACAAAAATTACGCAAAGGCAAAAATGTGCTGGCAATGTATTGTGAGAATACAGGTGGACAGGCCTATATTGATGCGGGGCTATATGATCGTTTACCGCCGGAACCAATACAGAATGCAATTCAGAAAAAAGTGGAGTTGACAGCAACCCAAACAAAGTATGAATTTTATTGTGGCCCCGTTTTTCTTGCTGTTGACTTTCTTTCTCCATTATTGATTAATGATCTTGATCTGTATTCACGACCTATCACTTATGTTACATTCAATGTACAATCTAGCGACGATAATCAGCATGATGTGAAATTGTTCTTTAATGCGTCGCCTGATATTGCAAGAAATAAACCAACCCAGGAGGTAACAACTGACTTTTACAAAAAGGACGGGATCGCTATTCAAAAGTCTGGTACAAAAGAGCAGCAAATTTTAAAAAGAAAAGGGGATGATGTTAGGATCGACTGGGGATACTCTTATCTCGCTGCTGCAGATAAAGCAACGATTAAACTTTCTTCTAATCGCAGATCCGATATTACGGGTCTTTGTAATTTGGAAATTGATTGTGGAAAAGTAAAAAACACCCTTGTTGAAAAAAGCATCTTATTAGCTTACGATGATCTTTATTCAATTCAATACTTTGGTCAAAATCTACAGGCC
>VBAS01000056.1:1367-15752 GCA_005882975.1 Bacteroidota bacterium
AAGAAGTCATTGGATGAGTTTAAAACTATTGAAGAACGCTGCAATAATTTTGATAAACAACTTTATGAGGATGCGGTAAAAGCAGGAGGTGATACATACGCTGAACTTTGTGTGCTGGCTTATCGGCAGTCACTTGCAGCACATAAATTAGTAAGAGGTCCAAATAATGAGATCTTGTTTCCGCAAAAAGAAAATTTCAGTAACGGTTCTATATGGACGGTTGATGTAACTTATCCTTCAGCGCCACTCTCTTTGATCTATAATGCTGCTTTATTAAAAGGAATGGTGGAACCATTGATGTATTTCAGTGAAAGTGGCAAATGGTCCAAGCCGTTCCCTGCACATGATCTTGGGACTTATCCGCTGGCAAATGGACAAACTTATCCGGAAGATATGCCGGTGGAAGAAGCGGGTAATATGATCATACTTACAGCAGCGATTTGCAGAGCAGAGGGAAAATTTGATCTTGCAAAAAAACATTGGGATGTATTGAGCAAATGGGTTGAGTTTTTAGTGAATGATGGATTTGACCCGGCCAATCAATTATGCACCGATGATTTTGCGGGGCATCTTTCACGAAATGTAAATCTTTCAATGAAAGCAATTGTCGGGATCGCTGCTTATGCACAAATGGCAAAAGGTCTTGGTAAAAGAGGTGAGGCCGGCAAGTATCATAATATCGCTACTGATTATGCAGCCCGATGGATACAAATGGCTGATGATGGCGATCATTTCTCCCTGACATTTGATAAAAAAGGAACCTGGAGCCAGAAATATAATTTAGTTTGGGATAAATTACTAGAATTAAAACTTTTTCCTGAATCAGTTTATGATAAGGAGATCAAATATTATTTGACAAAGCAAAATGAATTTGGTTTGCCATTGGATAGTCGCAAAACATATACAAAAAGTGATTGGGTGATCTGGACAGCAACATTAGCAAATAGTCAAAAAGATTTTGAAGCATTGATAAAACCCATTTATAAGTATGCCACTGAAACACCAACAAGAGTTCCACTGAGTGATTGGCATGAAACTACCGATGGCAAACAAGTCGGATTCCAGGCAAGAAGTGTAGTGGGAGGATATTTTATAAAAATGCTGGAAAATAAATGGAAGAAATAATATGAAAAGACTCCTTCCCTTTTTTTCACTGATGTTTTCTGTTGCAGTGCATGCGCAATCTTATGTGCCCGAAAACAACAATGATAAAATAAAGGTGAAACCTGTTGTTCCTATTAGGGCCTATAGTTTTAACCTTAAAGAAGTAAGATTGCTGAACAGTCCATTCCGTCATGCAATGACAATGGACAGTAGTTATTTATTACAGATCAAACCTGACAGGTTATTGTATCGCTTTCATAAACATGCAGGGTTGCCTGTAAAAGATTCAATTTATGGTGGATGGGAGAAGGACGGAATTTCGGGACATACATTAGGTCATTACTTGTCTGCTTGTTCCATGATGTATGCCAGTACAGGAGATAAAGAATTTAAAAACAGGGTTGACTATATCGTTGATGAATTACGAAAATGCCAGGTAGCGAGAAAGACGGGATATATCGGCGCTGTGCCTAATGAGGATACAGTTTTTGCACAGGTGAAACGGGGTGATATTCGTTCCGCAGGTTTTGATCTGAATGGTGCGTGGGTTCCCTGGTATACTCTCCATAAAGTCCTCGCAGGATTGCTGGATGCTTATTTATATTGTGACAATAGTACTGCATTGACAATTGCCGTAGCTGCTGCAGACTGGACTGCAACAATTGTAAATGGATTGAATGAAGAACAGCGATTAAAGATGCTTAATTGCGAACATGGAGGCATGAATGAAGTGCTTGCAAATATTTATGCCATCACCGGGAATAAAAAATATTTAGCGTTGTCAAGAAAGTTTCATGACGAATTTGTACTGGGACAACTCGCCAATCATATCGATCCAATGCCCGGTAAACATAGCAATACAAATGTACCAAAAGCGATCGGTTGCTCACGTCGTTACGAGATCACTGGCGATGAAAGAGATAAAACAATTGCTACATTCTTTTGGGAGTCGATGGTAAAGCATCATACTTATGTTATTGGCGGCAACAGCAATTATAAATATTGCGGCAAAGAAGATTCATTGAATGATCGATTGAGCGATAATACATGCGAAACATGCAATACATATAACATGCTCAAGTTGACAAGACATTTATTTGCATGGCAACCTTCCGGAGAACTAATGGACTTTTATGAAAGAGCCTTGTATAATCATATTCTTGCTTCGCAAAATCCCGAAACTGGTATGATGACCTATTTTGTTCCATTAAGGATGGGAACAAAGAAAGAGTTCAGTTCACCCTTTACAACTTTCACCTGTTGTGTGGGCAGCGGAATAGAAAATCATTCCAAGTATGCAGAACAGATATATAATCATGGAGATCATGGCGAGTTATTTGTGAATTTATTTATTCCATCTATTGTTAACTGGAAAGAGCAAGGAATAATTTTTAAACAGGAAACAAATTTTCCTGAATCAAACTCTACCGTTTTTACTTATTTAGGCGATGCATCAAAAACATTTACGCTTCTGATCAGGAAACCATACTGGTCAACTGGTAAAACAAGATTTTTCATGAATGGAAAGGAAAATCAAAATATAAAGTCTTACGATAATAATTTTGAATTCGACAGGATCGATGGATACATTCCTCTAAGAGTGACGATGAAGAAGAATGACAAGTTGGAAATGCGATTCAGCATGAATCTATACACCGAATCAATGCCCGATAATCCAAATCGTATTGCATTTAAATATGGACCTCTGGTTTTAGCAGGACAATTAGGAAAAGAAATGCCTGACCCTGTTTATGGCACTCCTGTTTTATTAACGGATAACAAAAATATCAATGACTGGATAAAACCGACATCGCAACCATTGCAATTTGAAATGAAAGAAGTGGGAAAGCCATTTGATGTGAAATTGATACCCTTTTATAAAATGTATGATCAGTATTATAGTGTGTATTGGGATTATTTTACAAATACTGATTGGGCTGCAAGACAAACAGAATATGAAGCGGAAAAGAAAAAGGCAAAGGAGATCGAAGAAAAAACGATCGACAATTTCAGAATCGGAGAGATGCAACCCGAAAGAGATCATAACCTGAAAGCAAGTGAAAAAAGCTATGTAAGTGATGCAGTAGGAAGAATGGGACGAGAAGCAAGAAGAGATAATTATTTTTCTTTTGAAATGAGAACAAATAATGTCATTGGCTGTAATTTGTTATTGACTTATATTGGCGACGATAAAGACAGGAAGTTTGATATTCTCATTGAAGGAGTAAAGATCGCAACAGAAGATTGGAAAGGTGGAAAGACAGGAAAGTTTTATGATGTTGAATATAAAATGCCTGAAGATATATTGAAGGGTAAAGAAAAGATTACAGTGAGGATCGAAGCGAATTATGGCAAAACGGCCGGAAGAGTTTTTGGAGCAAGATTAATTAATGCGATGAAAGCGAATGATCCTAATCCGGGACATGGAGAATAATCTTCCATTAACAGCCGATGCGACACTGCTATCTTGCTTTTAAGTCGTTATTAGATTGCTTCGGCCTTCTGAGATATATTTGCCAAAATACTTTGAAAGTCGGCCTCGCAATGACGAAGACTCCGGAAAAGTGAAAAAATTTCTGACCTTGCAGAGCCTTCGTCATTGCGAGGCTTGCGGGGAATGAACTAGGAAAGAATATCTGTTCGTAGCAAGCCGAAGCAAACTAAAAGATCAACCAAGTATTATTTCTAACTATAAAATAAAAATTCCCCTTTAGGGGTTAGGTGCATGAATGTAACAATTATCGGAGGCGGGGTTATAGGATTGAACTGCGCTTATTTTTTACAAAAGGAAGGACATAAAGTTACTGTTATTGAACGTGGCGATATTACCGATGGTTGCTCATTTGGTAATATGGGATATGTTTCACCATCGCATTTTGTTCCGTTGGCAACCCCGGGTATTGTATCAAAGGGATTAAAATGGATGATGAGTTCTTCGTCGCCATTTTATGTAAAGCCAAGATTGAATCTTGATCTTATTCGATGGGGGATGACGTTTTGGAAAAGCGCTTCTGCAAAAAAAGTGGAAGAGAATGCGCCGCACATGAATAACCTTTTGCAACTGACAAGGCATTTGATGAATGATGTAAAGAATGAATTGCCCGAGCCATTTGATATGACGGAGAAAGGCTGCTGGATGCTTTGGAAAAATGAGAAGACAGCTGATCACGAAAAGCATTTGGCTGACCAGGCGAATGCATACGGACTGAAAACGATCATGTGTACACCGCAGCAAGTACAGGAATATGAACCGCAGGTAGAAACCAATGTGGCAGGTGGCGTTCTTTATCTTGACGACTGCCATGTGAATCCGGGAAAATTTATGCGTTCGCTTTATTCTTATCTAAAAAGTAAAGGGGTAAAGTTTTGGTTGAATTCGGAAGTAAAAAGTTTTGAAACTGCGAATGGAAAAATAACTGGAGTAATAACTGACAAAGCAAAACTGGATTGTGAAGAATTGATATTGGCAAATGGCTCATGGTTGCAAAATATTTCCAAGCTACTTGATATTTATACGCCAATGCAACCAGGTAAGGGTTATAGCATGATCTACGATGGATTAGAAAAGAATTTGCAATACCCTTCTATATTGGTTGATGATCGCACAGCAACCACGCCAATTGGTAAATGGCTTAGGATCGGTGGCACTATGGAACTGAGCGGTCATAGTGATAATATTTTACCTAAACGTGTAACCGCGATATATACTGCGTTTAAAAAATATTATCCCACGATGAATCTTCCGCAGCCGGATATAAGTAAAGCCTGGTTTGGTTACCGGCCCGTAAGTCCTGACGGTATGCCCTATATCGGAAGGCATACTAAATTTTCCAATCTTTCTTATGCGGGGGGGCATGCAATGTTGGGGGTAACAGCTGCAGCGGGAACCGGACAGTTAATTGAAGAGATTATTTCAGGTAAAAAATCTTCATTTGATCTTGCAGCTTTTAATCCTGCAAGATTTGGATAAGACATTCTGTTCGTAACTTAGCCATGCTAAAATTTATATCATGAAAAAGATCTTATCAAGAACAATTTTGCTGATAATAATTATTCTTAATTCTTCTTTATTATTTGCACAACATAAGCTGGAAAAAATTTGGGAAACAGATTCTGTTTTAAAAGTTCCTGAATCTGTTTTGTTTGATGGTGACAAAAAAGTTTTGTATGCTTCAAATATTGATGGCACCGATCCATGGGGTAAAGATGGGAAAGGATCCATTGCAAAAGTTGGGCTTGATGGAAAAGTGATCGCAACAGAATGGGTAAGTGGTTTAAATGCCCCCAAGGGAATGGGACTTTACAAGGGTAAGTTATATGTGGCAGATCTGAATGAAATAGTGGTCATTGATATTGCCGGCAGCAAAATTGAAAAAAAGATCGCTGTTACTGGTGCAGAAGGCTTAAATGATGTAAGCGTCAGTAACAAGGGAATTGTATATGTGTCAGATTCAAAGTTGAAAAAGATATTTACCGTAAAAGATGGAGTATCCGAATTGCTTCTTGATACTTTGAAAGGTCCAAATGGTGTGCTTATGCGTGGCGATGATTTTTATTTGTTGGATGCGGGTGGTATGTTTAAAATGAATAAAGATAAAACGCTTACCAGGATAACCGATGGAATGGAAGGAGGTACTGATGGCATCGAGAATATTTCGGGTAATGACTTTATAGTTTCCTGCTGGCAGGGTGTTGTCTGGTATGTAAATGCCGATGGCAGCAAGCAACAATTGTTGGATTCAAGGGCCGATAAAAAGAATTCAGCAGATATTGGGATGGATGCAAAGAACAAGATCATCTATGTGCCGACGTTTTGGCGCAACACGATCGTTGCCTACCGGGTAAAGTAAAGTTAATTTTATAACCGGTATTTTAAGGCCGGCCAACTCTTTCTATTTTTGATACTATGGATTGTATCTCTATACGAATACCTTACAGGCAGACAGGAAGTTTTAGTAAAACAGTGGTTGATTATATTGACCAGTATCCTTCATTAAAAGAATTCTTTAATTATCCTCCAACGATACAGGGAATAAAAAAAGCGATTGAGGATAGAAAAAAGTTTAACTATGATCGCAATGTGCTGGTGCAGGAATTAAGAAAGCAATATTCTGCTGTTTCCTTATCTAAAAAGACAAAGAGTAATATTGAAGCATTAGCTTTGAAAAATACTTTCACATTTACCACTGCTCATCAAAATAATATTTTTACAGGGCCACTTTATTTTATCTATAAAATATTACATACAATAAAGCTGGCAGAATATTGCAAGACTAATTTACCAGAGTACAATTTTGTTCCTGTTTTTTATATCGGCAGTGAAGATGCGGATCTTGATGAACTGAATCATGTATATGTTGGGGGCGAAAAACTTACATGGAATACAAAACAAACTGGTGCGGTTGGAAGAATGAAGGTGGACAAAGAGTTGATCAAACTGATCGTATCAATGGAAGGTCAGCTTTCTGTTTTGCCATTTGGGAAAGAGATTGTGGACCTAATGAAAAAATGTTACAAAGAAGGAGATACGATTCAATCTTCAACTTTTAAAATAGTTAATGCATTATTTGGAGAGTATGGTTTAGTGGTGTTATTACCTGATAATGCTGAATTGAAAAAACAGATGATCCCGATCTTCAAAGATGATCTGTTGAATCAGACTGCATCGGGAATCGTCGAGAAAACAGCAGAAAAATTAAGTAATGCAGGATATAAAGTGCAGGCAAATCCAAGAGAGATCAATTTGTTTTATTTGAAGGATGATAGCAGGGAAAGGATAGAAAAAATAAATGATCTCCAAGGAAGTCCCATCGGACAATATTCAATTCTCAATTCTCAATTATCATTTACTGAGGAAAATATTATTAAGGAGCTTGATGAACATCCTGATCGCTTTAGTCCCAATGTTATACTTCGCGGACTTTACCAGGAAACGATCCTTCCTAATCTCGCTTTTATTGGCGGTGGTGGTGAAACAGCATACTGGTTACAGTTAAAAGATCTGTTCAATCATTATAAAATTCCTTTTCCGATGCTGGTGTTGCGCAATTCTTTTTTAATTGTTGAAAAAAGCTGGCAGGAGAGGATCACGAAACTTGGATTTTCGATCGAGGATATATTTTTATCAGCGGAAAAATTATTGAATCGCATCGTGATGAATGAAAGCAAGAATGAAGTGAAATTGAATGGCTCATTATCTGAACTTGAACAGTTGTATGAAAGTTTTAAAAAACAAGCTTCGGCAGTAGATGCCACTTTAGAAAAACATGTGGAAGCTTTAAAGCTAAGAACTGTACAACGCCTGCAGGAACTTGAAAAGAAAATGTTGCGGGCAGAAAAAAGAAAGTTTACTGATCAGCAGAGACAGATCCAGGCTATTAAAGAGCATCTATTTCCCGGGAATGGTTTGCAGGAAAGAATAGATAATATCAGTTATTACTATGCAAAATGGGGGAGAGAGTTCATTGACAAACTGTATGAACACTCACTGAATCTTGAGCAAGAGTTTGTAGTAATGTTAGAAAAATGATCTTCAATTTTTTACCAGGCATTTCCAGTTTCTTTATAATATTTTTTTGTAATCCTATTAATCGTGGTTCTGACTTAATCAAACTTATTTTCCCATCCCGCCTTCTTCATTTTTTCCACTTTTTTTAATACATCTTTGTTCAGCGAGCTTTTGAAAGCAGTTACCTTCTTAGAAACATTTACATCAAATGCACCAATGATCTCAGCAGCGAGGATCCCTGCATTCTTTGCAGCATTCAATGCAACAGTTGCAACAGGTACACCATTTGGCATTTGAAGAATGGAAAGAACAGAATCCCATCCGTCAATTGAGTTAGATGATTTAATGGGAACACCAATAACGGGTAATGAAGTTATAGATGCTACCATTCCGGGTAGATGTGCGGCACCACCTGCACCAGCGATAATTACTTTTAATCCTCTCTTTTTTGCTTTTGTTGCATAGTCGACCATGCGTAGGGGAGTACGATGCGCCGATACAACTGTTACTTCATGTGCTATTCCAAATTCTTTAAGCAGATCCGATGCAGCTTGCATGACGGTGAGATCACTATCGCTGCCCATTATAATTCCTACTAAAGTGGTTTGCCGTTTGTAGTTTGTAGTTTGTAGTTTAGGCATTCTGATCTCGGTTTTTAAATTTCTGGCCTTTAATTTTTGATTTATTTAAATAATTGATAAATGAAGTGATCATCATGGTCAACTCATTAGCTAAATTATACAATTCATCAAATGTTTTCTGAGAGATATACTTATTGTCAAGACATCTGTAAAGCTGAGATTTTAATTCACCGGTTTCGCCTTTGGCAATAGAGAGAGAGTTAATGAATTCTAGCCTGCTTCCTCTTTCAAATCCTTCGGCAATATTATCCATAATAGAGCCGACACTTCCTCGCAGTTGATCTTTTATTCTAAAGTCACTTCCGATCGGTTCAATAAAAGTAAGTGGATAAATATTATTGGAAAGCACTCTGGATTTTTTCCAAATCTCCAAATCTTCAAATCGCTGAATGGTGGCCATAGCTTTGGTTTTCTCAAAATTAACCACAAACCGTAAACTATAAACTACAAACTATCTTATCAGCTCACCTTTCAATCTCATTAATTCCGTTTCTGCGAGTTTGGTATTATAACGAGCCGCGATCAACCGGTCATAAGCATCTGCAAGACTCAATTGCGCATCTCTTAACTGAATGATAGTTGATGAACCAAGACGGAATAATTCAAGCTGGATATTTACATTTTCTTTAGCTAACAGGATATTTGTTTCTTCCAATTCAAGCATTTTTTTCTGAAGCTCATATTCTTTAAAGAAATTAAGGACATTAAGATTTAATGTAGACTTCTGACTGTCGTACACAAGTTGCTGATAACTCAGATCCAGTTTCGATTGCTTTATGAGCCGATTGGTGTTACGATAATTTAATATTGGGATCGTAGCAGAGAATCCATAGTTGTATCCCCTGTTACGATTGTACAACGGCAAGGCAGCATTTAAAGTAACATCATTATTGGTGCGATTGTAGTTATAAGCTGAATTAAATGATATAAGAGGAAACTGGTCTGCCTTTCTAGATTTTATTGTAAGCTCTGCAAGGTCAATATTTTTTTTCTGCAGCTGCAGCGTTGTGTTTGTTTGCTCAAAATTATTCTGGATCTGTGCAAGAGTTAAATTGTTGTTGAAGGGAATGGAATCACTGACCTCATAATTAATACCAACTGCGGCATTCATCGTTTGATTCAGTCTTTCTTTTAACTCCTCGATCAATGCAAGCTGGCGGAACCGGGCCGCTATCTGTGCATTCAGATCAACCTTGCTTTGCAATACATCTGGTTTGTTACCAACTCCAATTTCAAGCCTGCGCTGTGTGAGGTCTAGGCGGGTTTGGTTAATGCTCATTTGCTCTTCAATTGCTTTCAGCTGTTGTTTCTGGCGAACAATTATATAATAAGAGTTGATGACCTGGGCCACCGTGTTGACCACCTGGTCTTTTATTGTCATTTCACCCAGGCGAACAAGTTCCTGCGCCTGGTTGCGGGTTACAAACATTTTACCGCCGTCAAATAACAACCAGCTTAAAGTAACGGAACCAGCGAGGTTATCTGTTGTTACATCACCTTCTCTTTTAGTGCCATTTGAAAATTCCTGGTTCTGATGGTTATTGTTCCAGACATTGCTAACAGAAGCGTTCAGCCGGGGTGCGAATAACCAATTACGATAGGAATAGTCCAGCGCTGCAATAGCAGAGTCATTTCTTGAAAGCTGAATATCGTAATTGTTTTTAAGCGCAAGGCTTACGGCATCTTCGAGTGTCAGCAATTTTTGTGCTTGCAATGAATATATTGCTAAAGAAAAAGCTGAATATAGAACCGAACGTACAAGAGTGCGACGCAACATAAGTTTAATAGAATTCTTTTGCCTGCTTCTATATAAAATTACAGCAGGTAAATTGGTTACATAAAATTTATTCATGTGCTTCCTTCAGATCTGCGATTGCCAGTTCAGTATCAAGATTACTTGCTTTCTTTTTTGAAGAAAGATATGAGTACAATGCCGGTACTACATATAAAGTGAGCACAAGTGCAAAGAGCATACCACCAACAATAACAATACCAAGTGGCACGCGGCTTTTACCTGCCGAGCCAAAAGCCAATGCAATTGGCAATGCTCCTAATGTAGTAGCAAGCGTTGTCATCAGGATCGGACGCAAACGGGCAACAGATGCATCAACAGCAGCAGGGATCTTCTGTTCGCCTCTTCTTCTTTTTTGATTGGCAAATTCAACGATCAGGATACCGTTCTTGGTTACAAGTCCGATCAACATGATCATACCGATCTGTGAAAATATATTTATCGTTTGTCCGAATACCCATAAACTAAGCATAGCACCTGCCAATGCTAATGGCACCGTCACGATAATGATTATTGGATCGATAAAACTTTCAAACTGCGCAGCCAACACTAAAAAGATAAGCACTAATGCAAGGATAAATGCAAATGAAGTATTTGAAGAACTTTCTGCAAAATCCCTGGAAGCACCGGCCAATGAAGTTTCAAATGATTCGTCTAATACCTGGTCTGCAATTTTTTCCATCTCTTTAATACCATCGCCAATTGTTTTGCCGGGGGCAAGGCCAGCTTGTACAGCGGCACTTTTGAAACGATTAAAATGCAGGATACTTGGTGGATTAGCCATTTCTTCCATCTTCACTACGTTATCAAGTTGTATAAGATCGCCGCGGCTATTACGAACAAAAAATCCTTTAAGATCTAATGGATCGTCACGGTCTCTTCTATCAACCTGTGCTATTACCTGGTATTGTTTTCCATTCATGATAAAATATCCAAAGCGACGTCCGCTTAATGCTAACTGAAGGGTAGTAGAAATATCTTGTACTGATACACCAAGTTCATTTGCTTTTAACCTGTCGATCGTTATTTGTAATTCCGGCTGATTGAATTTTAAGTTTATATCCGGGTTCAGGAAAGTTGGATTCTTGCGAACCTCTTCCATGAAAATCGGAATTTTTTCTTTTAGTTTTTCAAAATTGAGATTCTGAAGTACAAATTGTACTGGGTTAGCACCCCGACCACCAAGACCTACAGAAATTGTTTGTTCCTGGGTAGCAAATACCCGGAGATTATTATACCTGCGGAACATGCGGTTCATTTGTTGAGCGATCTCATCCTGGGATCTTTTTCTTTTAGATGAATTTACCAGGCCCATACTTATAAATGCTGCATTGCTTCCACCACTACCGCTAAAACCAGGAGCAAATGTGAGCACCACATCTTTTTCTGGAATTGAATCAAGAAGCTGCTGTGTTATTTCATAGGAAACTCTATCGGTAAAATCAAAATCTGCGCCTTCGGGCCCGGTAATACTAGTACGAACACGGTTACGATCTTCCATTGGAGCAAGCTCAGATGGTAACCCCATACCGATAAAATATATAACAGCTATACAAGCAAGTATGATTAAAAAGGCAAACCATCGAACTCGCATGAATGCTTCCAATGTCGTTTTGTATAAGTTTTCAAGCCCTGTAAAAAACGGTTCTGTCTTTTTATAAAACCATGAATGTTTGTGTGGATTCTTTTTCGCCATGTAAATGTTCAACACAGGTGTAAGTGATAAAGAAACAAACGCTGAAATAAGTACGGCGCCAGCAAGCACAATACCAAACTCACGGAAAAGTCTTCCTACAAATCCTTCTAAGAAAATGATAGGAAGGAAAACGATCGCCAGCGTTATTGAAGTAGCAATTACCGCGAAATAAATTTCTTTTGAACCTTCAAGAGCAGCTTTATGTTTATTCATGCCCTGCTCCATTTTCTTAAAAATATTTTCAGTTACAACGATACCATCATCCACAACGAGCCCCGTGGCAAGAACTATAGCAAGCAGCGTAAGTACATTTATGGAAAAACCCATCAGGTACATGATAAAGAAAGCACCTATAAGTGAAACAGGAATATCGATCAATGGCCGAAGAGCCAGCGTCCATTCACGGAAGAAAAGAAAGATGATAGTAACAACTAATAAGATCGCAATGACAAGCGTTTCTTTTACTTCTTTGATCGCATTGCGTACAAAAATGGTACGATCATAACCAACCTCGAAAATGATATCGGGAGGCATATCTTTTTTTATCTCTTTAACCCTTTTGTATACTTCATCAGCGATCTCGATTTACAGAAGGCACATTATTTTTTCTAGAAACAGATTCTTCATTGTCCGCACCCAACTCCGCATAACCGACATCTTTATACCGAACCACGCCATTGTTATCTTCACGAAGAATGAGGTCATTAAAATCCTGTTCTGTAGTTAGCTTACCAAAGGTCTTTACAATAAGCTGTGTGGTATTGCCACGAATCTTTCCACCGGGCAGTTCAATATTCTCCCGGTCCAATGCCGCTCGAATATCATTGATGGTAAGCTTATAGGCAGAGAGCTTTGATGGATCGATCCAGAGGCGCATGGAATATCTTTTTCCAAATACACTCACACCACTTACACCAGAAACAGTTTGCAACCTTTCCTGCACAACGTTCTCTGCGTAATCTGTTAGCTCAAGTAATCCTTTGCTTTGACTCTGTATTTGTAAAAAAAGAATGGGATCTGAATCGGAATCCGCCTTACTAACTGTTGGTGGTGCATCAATATCCTGGGGCAAATTGCCAAGTGCTTGCGAAACTTTATCTCTTACATCATTGGCGGCTCTTTCAAGATCCACGTTCAATTCAAATTCAACTGTTATATTACTGGCACCCGTAGAACTGGTTGAAGTGATATTCTTTACTCCCGGCACGCCATTGATCGCTTTTTCAAGCGGCTCGGTTATTTGCTGTTCAATAATATCAGCATTAGCACCAACATACGATGTGCGGACATTCACCACAGCCGGATCGATCGCTGGATATTCACGAATGCCCAAATATTTATAACCGATACCACCAAAAATGATAATAACGATCGAGCAAACAATTGCAAGTACTGGTCTTCTTAAACTTAGTTCTGAAAGATTCATTTGAGTATTAATGTTGACACGACATGCTCTTGTCTTTGATTAATTATTTTTTGTTTCAACTCTTGTATTATTATCATCCCTGTTGCGCCGTTCTCACAGCTATCGGATATTGCATTACGGGTTTGTTACTTTCTTCAACTTTACATCTGCTCCTGGTCTTAAAAATAAAAGCCCTGTTGTTAAAACAGTATCACCAACATTCAAACCCGTCAATACCTGCACACTCGAACTATCCCTGATTCCCGTAGTAATATCTGCCGGCATAGATTTTCCACCTTTATACAAATACACTAATTTTTTTCTACCAAGCGGTTGCACAACAATTGTCGGGATCATGATAGCATTTTCATTTTGGCCCAATACAATTTTTACTTTGGCAAAAACACCAGGGATCAAAGCGGCATCACCATTCTTTACAATACCTCTGATCGCAAGACTTCTTGTGTTCTCATCCATTTTAACTTCCGATGCAATGATATTTGCTGAATAATTTTTATTGGAACCATCTATGGTGAAATTGATGCTTTGACCCGTTCTCAACTGTGAGCCATATTTTTCCGGTACATTAAATTGAATTTTTAATTGGTTCACCTGGCTGATAGTTGTAATGACAGTTGCTGAAGTAACATAAGCTCCATCGCTAATATTTTTCAAACCAAGCTTTCCACTAAATGGTGCCCTGATCTCTGTTTTGCGAACCGCTTCTTTCAAGATATCAATATCTGCTTTCAGATTACTAACCTGTAAAAGACTTAGATCATATTCTTGCTGACTTATACCCTGGATCTTTATAAGTTCTGCCTGCCTTTTTTCAGTTTGCTCAGCTATTTGGAGTTGCACATCCAGTTTTCTTAATTGTGCCTGCAGGTCACCATCATATAATTTGGCAAGCATTGTCCCCTTACCAACAAATGTTCCTTCCCTAACATTTAGTTGAACCACCCGTCCTGATACTTCCGGGTGGATCTCCGTGGTTTCATTTGCCAGAATAGTTCCGGGAATTTCAATATCAGCGCTAAGGGAACGTGTGCTAACTATCATTGCCTCGGCTATTATTGCCTGTTGTTGCATCTGGGCGCCAGCGACTGGGGCACCGTCTTTCTTTTTGTCCCCGCAGGAAATAATAATCAGGCTTAAGGTCAAAAAAAATATTACAGAAAGTAGTTTAAAATTGTTCACGATTGTGCAGTTGTATTTAAGGGGCGTAAAAATAAGTAC
>VBAS01000309.1 GCA_005882975.1 Bacteroidota bacterium
CATGGATGTATCGGATCGCCTTGAATGTAGCAATTTCATCTTATCGCCAGGAAAAGAAATTCAAAAATCATGACTCCATTTCAGAAGGATTGATTGTTTTCGAAGAAAAGCCGGAGGATAAAACGGAAACTGAAAACAACCTAAAACAATTGCAGGATTTCATAAATGAATTGAAAGAAATTGACAAAGCAATTATTCTCCTGTATTTGGACGATAAATCACATAGAGAAATTTCTGAGATTACTGGTTTTACAGAAACCAATGTGGCCACTAAAATCAATCGTATCAAAGATAAACTAAGGGCAAATTTTTCAAAGAAATAAAAATTTAAAATCATGGAATTAGACGAATTAAAAACAATGTGGCTTTCCAATGATGAAAAACTGGAAAAAAGACTTAGACTCAACGAGCAAAACATTGAGTTGATCCAGGCCCAAAAAGTGGCATCAAAGCTTACTCCATTGTATCGCCAAAGGGTGATTGAGTGCATATTTCATTCCATCGCAATAGTATTATTGATTGGGTTTCTTTATAAAAACATTTCACAATTCCCTTACGCAATGTCAGCAATTGCTTTATCGGCTTTTTATATAACTACCCTGATAAATGCCTTCAGGCAAATTAATTTAATAAAAGATATGGACGTCAATAAAGACCTGGTGACGATGCAGAGTTCGTTGGTAATGCTTCAAACACATATTATCAATTATGCCAAATTAACTATTCTATTTATTCCCACATTTCTGGCGTACCCGGCCATTTTTACAAAAGTCATCAAGGACTATGATATTAAGGCGTTGGCTGATTTTGATATTATAGCAAAATCAAATGGTAGTTGGTGGACGTTAGAAATGGTGGCTTTTATTATATTAATTCCTCTTGGCATTTGGTTTTACAAAGAGGTAACTTATAAAAACATGGATAAAAAATGGGTGAGGAACTTTATTCAAAAATCATCAGGAACAAGAGTGGCAAAGGCGTTAGAGTTTTTGAAAGAACTGCAGAGTTTGAAACACAACACCAGGTAAAATAATCAGCGTGACTAAATAGAAAGGCATCGGACAACAGGAGGTTTGACAATATCGCGGGCGAGGAATATATGCTTAGCTTTTTTCAGGGCGGGTCATATCGCCATCCAGCGACATCCCGAAGTTTAGGGAATAAGGCCAGGCAATTGTATAAATTATCATTTTCAATATCTCTCCTCATCAAAAAGACGAAAACACTCAAGCAATCGCCATGGGTAGTAACCGCCTTTTCATCAGGATTATAATTTAAAAAATATTTTCTTTTTGTACAGGTAATAACATAAACACCATTCCATCAGGAAAACAACTATACAACTTATTGCCGCACCAACTGCCAGCGGCACAGCAGCAAAGTTTAATAATTCGCTACATAAAATTTCCATGTATCCATTTAACCACTTGTCTCCTATAAAAATAAAAAACAGGTAAATAAAGATGGAATTCATGCCAACTATTGTAAAAAATTTTAAATGACTCCTGTGATTGCGCACATCAATCCATTCATAGCAAATACCCAAAATAATCAGGGTTATTCCGCCTGTTACCAGGACAAAGGAACTGGTTGAAATCCATTTAAGCATAGGTGTAGTACCCGTTAAATCAAGTGCAAGACCTGCTGATATAAAAAGCATGCCTGCAGATAGCAGGTACATAAATTTTCGATTTGAACGCTTATCAGAAAATAATAATTGGCCCGCCATTAATCCCCAGGTTGTATGCGCCCCGCTGGAAATAAAATTTATAAAATTGGTTTTATGCAGGATATCTACATGGATTCCCAGGCTTTTATTAATATAACTTCCGAAATTATGGAACTCAACAAAGGGCTGATCAAATCCGGGAATATGGATGAAGCGAAATAAAAGTTCAGGAATCAAAAGGCATATGACCGTTACGATAAATTGAAACCATACAGGCCGGTTAATAACAGAGAACGCAATCAACGTTGTAAAGGCAAGTTGCGTAAGGACGTTGCTTAATTGCCAGTTAAGATGCCCGTCACGAACCGAATAAATTAATATGCCCAGGAAAAGTAGCCAAAAACTTCTTTTAAGCACCTTTAAAAAAGACTGCTTCCATGTATAGCCGGACTCCCGCTGTTTTTTATACGATAAGGCCATAGCTGTTCCGGCCATCGTCATAAACGCTGGTAATATCACATCCCAAAACGTCAAACCATGCCAGTCAGAATGTTCGAATTGTATGGAAAGGGCCTCAGTAAAAGAATTTGGAAATGCCCGGAATAATTTTACAAAAAAACCGGTTTCACCTATCATCAAAGCAACCATTATCAGTCCCCTCAAAAAATCAAGTGAGGATAATCGTTCACCAGCCTCATGAGCGACAATACGTTTAGTCATTTAAGATAGTGATTAGAAGTAACATTAGTGTAGAGATACGTCGTAAATAACTAAAGATAAAAATTTTCCCTGAGCAAACGTTTGTGTAGCTTTCTTACAATGGTCCCAGATATAGAATGGACAGCGTAGTATATTTACAAAGTGAAGACCCGCCAGGTATGTCACGCAACTTCTTTTTTGATTTGAGAGCTCATAAATTTATAAGCAGTATAACCAATGTTCAGGGTTAAGACCTTTTTAAAAATAAACGGAAGGATATTTTCTATCTTGTTTCTTTCTGCCTCTATGTTTTTTTTATTGATGGGCTTAACAAAAGCAGGAGATAAGGATACCACCAGGAAATATAAAGCCACAGAAGGTTTACCCAATGTTTTTAATGAACCACATGGTGATTTAGTGGAAACTACAATAAGGCATGAGGCCATTATGAAATTTCCCCTATACCAGTTGCCACAAACAAAAAAAGAATGGGATCAATATAGGGTAACGCTTAAAAACCAGGTTATAAAAAAGACGGGTGCGCTGGTGGACCAAAACCTTCCATTAAATTTAAAAGAAACCGGCAGCTCAAAAATGCCGGGCTATACAATTAAAAATATTGCGTTTCAAACCCGTCCGGGAACCGATGCTACTGCCAACTTATATGTTCCTGACGGAGACGGAAAATTCCCTGCGGTGATTGTAATGATGGGGCATTCATCCGATGGCAGGCTTTACGATCTATACCAGTCAGTTGGAATTACTTTGGCATTAAATGGTTATGTAAGTCTTTGCATTGATCCCTGGGGTTCAGGGGAACGAACCACTGTTCATGGCGTGTTTGAAGATCATGGCGACGCAAATAATCTCGGATCGGCATTGCTGAATATTGGACAGCCTTTAATGGGAATGTTAATTACGGACAACATCAGGGGAGTAGATCTCCTTAGCTCTTTGCCGTATGTTGATGCTCAAAATATTGGCGCTACCGGTTCAAGTGGTGGTGGAAATCAAACCATGTGGCTAACGGCAATGGATGAACGCATTAAAGCAGCCGTGCCTGTCGTAAGTGCAGGAACGTTTGAAGCTTATGTTATGGGATCGCCCTGTATTTGCGAAGTGTTAGTTGATGGACTAACCTTTACGGAAGAAGCGGGGGTACTTGCTTTAATTGCGCCGAGGGCTATTAAAATGTGTAACCATAACAAAGATGATCTTGAAGCTTTTAACCCACGTGAAATGTTACGCAGTTACAAAAATGCGAAACCTGTATTTGAAATGTTGGGAGCAGGAAATAATATTGCGTACGATACATTTGATCTCAAACATGGATACTGGCCGCAGGACAGGGAAGTCATGTTGGGATGGTTTAATCTTCATCTAAAAAAAATTGGGAACGGCAGCCCGGTAAAGGAGATAGCGTTTAAGACACTGCCCGGTAAGCAACTAATGGTATATGGTAAAGATGAAAAAGCTCCGCAAGTAACGGGAACCGCAGAATATTGTAAACAAAGAGGAAATGAATTGAGAAATGTTTTTTT
>VBAS01000310.1 GCA_005882975.1 Bacteroidota bacterium
TAAAATTTAATAGAAGGCGGTTCTTCCATCCTTATTCTCCCTTCTGTGCCAAGATCAAACATGATCTCACGTTTGAAACCAAAATTATTGGCGATCATATTGGATGGAAAAGTTTCTACAGCATTATTGTATTCGGTAGTAGCACCGTTAAAGAATCTTCTTGAAGCAGCGAGTTTGTTTTCGATATCGCTTAGCTCTTCCTGCAACTGTAAAAAATTTTGATTTGCTTTCAGGTCCGGATACGCTTCCATCTGTACCCGTAAACCCTGCAAGGCAGAAGTCAATTGTTGCTCGGCTACAATTTTATCATTGATCGTTTTTGCAGAGATTGCTGCTGACCTGGCTTCAGTCACCTGTGTAAGAACGCCACGTTCATGGCTGGCATAACCTTTCACTGTTTCTACCAATTGCGGAACGAGGTCATGTCGCTGACGAAGTTGTACATCAATGTCTGCAAATGCATTTTGCCTGCGGTTGCGTAAACTAACAAGACGATTATAAAGACTCACCATCCATAGAACGATGATAACTATAATTACAAGGAAAATTATAAAAGGCATATTTATTTGTTTTGACTAAAATTAATGAAAAAGAAGTGAGATAAATAAACATTAGATCATCGCAAATAATTATTGACGGATGATTCTTGTCAACATTCCCCGAAATGACTGTTTTTTCCTTACTTTCCCGAAATATTTATTGAATATGAGAATTGGACCTTTTATTATCTCAACAGTTATCACTATTGGTTTGGTTTATGGGCTTAATAAAAAATGGGGTGCCATTCCACCCATTGGTAAATTTTTAAGTCCGCAATTTGGTGTTTGGCAAAATGCTGAACCAGCCGATAATGATTTTGGTTCACAATTGAAACTTGCAGGCTTAAAAGGCAAAGCAGAGATCTATTTTGATAACAGGTTAGTTCCGCATGTATTCACTGACAATGACGAGGACGCCTATTTTGTACAAGGTTATTTACATGCAAAATTCAGATTATGGCAAATGGAATTCCAGGCAAAAGCTGCAGCAGGAAGATTAAGTGAAATACTTGGCGCCGGAAAAGATACCGCTATTTTGAATTTTGACAGGAATATGCGCCGGCTGGGAATGGTTTACGCTGCAAAAAGATCGGTGGAAGAAACAGAAAAAAATCCGGAATCAAAATCTGCTTGTGATGCATATACAGCTGGTGTAAATGCATATATAGAAAATTTAAAAGAAAGTGAATTGCCATTGGAATATAAGCTGCTTGATTATAAACCTGAAAAATGGGATAATCTTAAGATCGCTTTGTTCCTTAAATATATGAGCCTTGATCTTGCAGGACCAGAAAATGATATGGAATATTCGAATGCAAAAACAGTTTTTGATGCAAAAGACTTCGATAAACTTTATCCTATCACTCAAGATTCACTCGATCCCATAGTTCCGAAAGGAACTGTTTTTCCAGAACCTTCTGTAAAAGTTGTTGCGCCAGCCAACGCTGATTCTATTTTTTCTTCATGGAAAAACAGTACAGCAATAAATGAATTTAAACCTGATAAGGATAATGGGAGTAATAATTGGGCTGTTGCAGGTACAAAAACGCAAAGTGGTGCGCCGATTCTTTGTAATGATCCTCACCTTGCTCTTAATATGCCTTCCTTATGGTACGAGATGCAATTGCATACTCCCAATTTCAATTCCTATGGTGCATCATTTCCCGGGGCGCCATCTATCATCATCGGTTTTAATGATAGCTGCGCATGGGGATTTACAAATGCAATGAGAGATGTAAGAGATTATTATGAAATAAAATTTAAAGACGATAGCAAACAAGAATATTGGTTCAATAATGAATGGAAAAGAGCTGAGTTACAGATCGACACTTTCAAAATTGCAGGACAAAAAGATTTTTATGATACAGTTGCTTATACAATTTTCGGCCCTGTAATGTATGATAAGTCTTATTCTGGTAAAAGAGCAACCAACGATAAATATTATGCTGTAAGATGGAAAGCACATGATCCATCAAATGAAATGATGATCTTTTATAAATTGAATCGTGCAAAAAATCTCGATGATTATAAAGCAGCGTTGCCTTATCTATCCTGCCCTGGACAGAATTGTTTGTTTGCAGATAAGCGTGGAGATATTGCTATCTGGCAACAGGCAGTTTTTCCTGCTAAATGGAAAAGACAAGGTGATTTTGTAATGCCGGGAACGGATAGCAGCTATATGTGGCAGGGTTATATTCCAATGGAAGAAAATCCGCATGTGGTAAATCCTGAAAGAGGATTTGTAAGCAGTGCCAATCAATTACCAGCTGATACAACTTATCCTTATTATATCGGTGGTCATCATGATCTCTATCGTGGTTATCTTATCAATCGTTACCTGCGAAACATGAATGGCATCACACCTGCTGACATGCAAAAGCTGCAAACAGAAAATTATAATGTACTTGCAGAATTTGCATTGCCAATACTTTTAAAGAATACAGATGAATCAAAGCTAAGCGCTGAGGAAAAAAAGTTTTTCGATATAGTAAGGAGTTGGAATAAAAGAAATGATCCTGCTGAAAAAGGTGTTGCGATCTTTAGTAACTGGTTAGATAGTGTGGAAGTAGAAATTTATTTTGATGAACTTTCTAAAGTTACTGCACCGTTCGATTGGCCAGAAAGGTATACAATGGTAGAAGCTTTGTTAAGAGATTCTGCTTACTCATTTATTGATAATATAAACACTCCTAACCAGGAAACAACAGCGGATGTTGTATTGGCTGGTTTTAAAAAAGCTGTTCCTGTTTTATCAAAAGCTGAGTCAGATGGCAAACTGGAATGGTCAAAATACAAAGATGCAGGTGTGCGACATTTACTTCGGTTACCAGCATTAAGCAGGTTTCATCTTTTTGTAGGCGGTGGCCAAAATGTTATCAATGCAACAAAAGATTTTCATGGCCCTAGTTGGCGAATGATCGTTCAATTAACTGATAAGATAGAAGCGTATGGTGTTTATCCCGGCGGACAAAGCGGCAATCCAGGCAGTAAGTATTATGATTCTTTTGTTGATCAATGGGCGGCTGGAAAATATTATAGCATTTGGTTCATGCATGCAGGAGATAAGCTGGATAAAAAAGCCAAATGGAAAATGACACTTGACAAACTTTGAAATTTCCCAATATGAAATTTTTTAACTCTGTATTATTAACTGCACTATTAAGTTTTATTGCCGGTATCTATATTTCCTACTGGTGGTTTTTTGCAGTTATTGCTTTTTTAGTAGCATTATTGATCCATCAAAGGGGATTCAAAGCCTTTATCGCCGGCTTTTTAGCATTGTTCATTCTTTGGTTTGTATTAGC
>VBAS01000320.1:0-3885 GCA_005882975.1 Bacteroidota bacterium
CTCCAAATTTATTTTCGATCGTGTGTGGGTATTGATACATAATGGTGGTTTTGGTTAGTTCAAAAATAAGAAAACAAAAGAAAAGGCTAAATCAACTTAATTAAGGTAAATGAAAATAAATGTCTGATAAATGGTAAGCTGTATTAGCAAATGATGGTTTATCAAAGGACGGACGGGTTGGAGTGATCATGCATCTGGCGTTATTTTACAACCTTAATTATATTGATGAAAACATCTGCACGGAATGCTACGCTGTTTATTACTTTTCTCTTTCTGTTTTTTAACGGTGTACAAGTCTATCTCATCTTACAACGCATTGCAGGAACAAAAGCGAAATTCAATACTGTCTGTACGAATGCATTGCTTTCAACGCTATTTGAATACAATAAACTGAAAGGAACTGATACTGCTTCCAAACCAAAACAAGCATTGATCACCTGGTCGCTGAATGATATTGCTGTAAACCGACTCGATTCGCAAAACATAGCTGTGCGATCTCCAACATCCAGGCTTTATGCCATGCGATCAGATCCGGCATCGATCGAAGCACTTGTAACCAGACCGAGATCATTTTCACCAGACCTGGTTTTGCTTGGCAGCCTTTACCGGGAAGCATTGGATTCATTTGAGGTCCATTCGAAATATCGCCTTGATACATTTGCTATACCCTTCAAAACAGGAAACAGCAGGATAGCCATGCCTGAACGGATCAATGATGCATGGGCAATGAAAAGAACAAAGACATATCCGTTTTCCACCAATCCCCAGCGCATATTTTTTTATCCAACTGCTTTGATCTTTGCCGAGCTTAAATACGACTACAACTTTTTTATAAAAGATTTGCTATGGCCAATGCTGGCATTCTTCTTCATCCTGCTCATTAGCAATATAGCTCTCGTGTTTGTGTATAGGACCATCCGAAAACAAAAAAGGATCAATGAAGTAAAGACTGACTTCATCAACAACATGACGCATGAAATGAAAACACCCATCACGATTGCCTCAGCAGGTTTGGAAGCACTGGAACATCATATACCAGCAACCGAACGCACCGACTTTTATTTGCACACAAGTAAAAAGCAGCTTTACCTGCTCAATGATTTCGTGGAAAGGATCCTGGATGCAACGGTACAGGATATTCCGGACTTCAATTTGAAAAAAGAAAAAATAGATCTGCATACTCTTTTTGATGAGTTGATACAAAGCCATTCCGTTCTTAATAAAAAGACGGTAAGCTTCCGGTTAACCGGGCAAGAGTCTGCGTTTATACAAGCTGACCAGCTTCACCTGCAAACTGCTTTCCATAACATTATAGATAATGCCATCAAGTATTCCAATGGTAGAGTGGAAATTCATATGGATATTACTGAAAACAACCGGGACTGTATTATAAAGATCCGTGACAATGGAATAGGCATACCACAGCAATACATTAAATACATATTTGAAAAATTTTTTCGTGTACCGCAGGGTGATGCACAGTCCATAAAAGGATTTGGTCTTGGCTTGTACTATGTCAGCAGCATTGTTAAAAAACATTCGGGCAACATCACGGTGCATTCGAAATTGCGATCAGGAACTGAATTTATCATAACGCTACCCAGGAACCTATGATACCGATCTTACTGATAGAGGACCAGGTTGAGCTTTGCGAGATCTTAAAAGATACGCTTTCTCTCTATGGCTTTGATGTTACGTATGCATTGAACGGTGATGATGGCTACAACGAATTCATTTCCCTGGATCCTAAACTCGTCATTATTGATATCATGATGCCCGGGAGTGACGGGTTCAGTGCTGTAAAGAAGATCCGGTTAGTCAATAAAGATGTTCCTATCATTATGCTCACAGCTAAACCGCTAACAGAGGACCTGGTAAAAGCATTTGATCTTGGTTGTAATGACTTTGTCCGTAAACCTTTCGCGATGGAAGAATTGATAGCAAGGATCAAGTCGTTTGCGAAGGTACCGGGCAACGCTACGAGTGCTGCACATGATATTTATCGATTCGGCAACTTTAGCTTGAACGCATCCACACATGAATTGACAAACGATTCGAAGCGGTTTCAACTTTCTTATAAAGAAGTGGAGTTACTAAAAAGACTTTGCGAAGCGAAATCAACCGTTGTTGAACGACAGGATCTTTTGATGGAATTATGGGGCAGCGACAATGTGTTCAATAATAAAACAATGAACGTATATATAAGCAGGTTACGAAACTATTTGGATAGCGATAAGTCAGTGGAGATACTCACCATCAGGGGATTTGGATATAAGCTCATCGAAAAGAATCATTGATGCCTGCTGCTACGTCTGCCATTGAAACAAAAAAGCTGCTTCTCAGCAGCTTTTAAATAAGTAAGCCATTATTAATTTCCTTCTTTCTTCTGCATACTCTTTCCCATCTCCTCATAAGCTGCATATACTGCTTTAGTTTGATCAGCTGTCAGAGGGATCTCACTATATTTTTTCTCTTTAGCAGCTTTTAATTCTCCAAGTTTAGCGGTCCTGTCCGCATCATTAAGACCAGGCAAGATAGTAGCAGCCTGCTGGCGGATTTCAAAATTGATTTCTATAACCCTTTCTGCCTGCGCATCGGTCAGTCCGGCTTTCTCTACTAACATTGGCTTTTGTTTTTCTTTTGCCTCTTTTATCATATTTGCCTTCTGTTCCGCAGTAAACTGTGGCGCAGCAGGTTGTTGCGCAGTTGGTTGTTTCGAAGCTACCGGCCCTTGCGCAGAGATAGTGGTTGAGATTAATGCGCCAGAGATTAAACTCAGAAATAATAACTTTTTCATAAATGATAATTTAGTTTGAAGTTTAAAATTATTTCACTTCTATATTAATGAGTATTAATTAATATTAACTGGGATAGGCGGCACTTAAACGATAAGAGCATCTCGGAAAATTACATCACCGGCAAAACGAAATTAGCAGTGCTTAATCACCAGGTGTTATCAGAAGCCAGTACAACATAGATGAATGAAGAGGACAGATCCCGGGAGTTTGGTTATAGTATCAGTTCCGTAGTTCTTCGCATCAACAACTGATTTTTTATTTAACGCAAAGATGCTAAGGAGCAAAGTCGCAAAGAGTTTTCTTAGCGTCTTAATAATCTTTGCGTCTTTGCGTGATAAACTTCCTTCCCAAAAAATAACAATCACTCATTTCCTGGCTTACTTCTTCGAAAGGATAAAGTCAATAATGAGAGTAGACAATTCATCGTATATAAGAAATGAGATGATCAGAGAAAAGAGAACTCTCGGAAATAAAAACTTTATTTTATTTGCTTTAAAAAGATCCATCATATAATAACAACTCCAGATCATGTACACTAATTGCACCTCGATAACAAAATTATTTGTCAGAAAATTTCTCTGGAGAAGCAAACCTACAATGAGGATCTGAAGCCCAATAAGCATTTCAGTAATTGCAGAACCATAAATGATGACAATCAAAGTCTCAAAATAATTCAATTTGCGGCGGGAGACCATTATCCATATAATTAATGCCACAATAGGTATTAAAAGCAAACCAAAAAACTGGTTGTAATGAACAAGATAGGCTTGTTCTTCCTTAAATCTCCGAAGATTCTCATAATGCATCAAGCCACTAACTGCGGAATAAGTAACCAGGCGAATAGCAGCCCATATGAGAAAAAAGCTAATCGGCTTATGATATTTCTTCCTTTTACCTTCAAGATATTCTTTGATTACCCGACCGGGCCTGATAAGTAGCTGAACAGAGGTATTGAGAAAGCCTTTCTCAATATGCGTGAAAAAATGTGTTATCTCATGAACAAAGGAATGCCAGTTGAGTTTTTCTACATCCTTCTTCTGTCCACAATAGGGGCAGAATTGATGTTGTATCTCTGCGCCGCAATTGA
>VBAS01000320.1:3910-4249 GCA_005882975.1 Bacteroidota bacterium
TCACTAAAAATACATACAAAATTCCGCCCACGGTCTTATATCTTCTTCCATAGTTCTCTGAAGCAACAACTAATTTTTATTTCACGCAAAGACACTAAGGAGCGAAGCTGCAAAGAGTTTTCTTAGCGTCTTAATAATCTTTGCGCCTTTGCGTGAAGAAAAGAAAATGAATTAACTTTCTGTACAAAAACTTGTGTAAAGTAGAATGTTATCAAAATAAAAATATGGAACCACAACTCGAAAAACTCAGAGAAGTACAAAAAGAAGCGTGGAATAAATCTTCTGCCGGATGGAAAAAATGGGATGACATAAATATGAAGTTCCTGAAGCCGATGAGTG
>VBAS01000321.1 GCA_005882975.1 Bacteroidota bacterium
TATTAATGTTCCTTCATCTGACGGGGCAAAAGTGTTTTTGATCCAAACCGGTATTCCCAAACTCATTACAGGTTGAATAGTTGGCGGGTAAATGACTTTGGCGCCAAAATGCGAAAGCTCCATTGCTTCCTGGTAAGAAATATGCGGGATGATCCGGGCATTGTTGGTTAGTCGTGGATCAGCTGTCATCATTCCACTTACATCTGTCCATATTTCCAACACACTTGCTTTAACTGCTGATGCAATAATAGCGCGTGGTAGTTACACCATTTTTATCTGTAGCAACAAATCCGGGTAAAATAAATAGTGAAGAAGATTGTGAATTGAAGTAGTCGTTTATCTTCTTATTTGTTTCCGCATAATCAACTTCGGCAGCAGTAAACGAAGAATTAGTTAGGATCAATTCACGGGAATCTTTCCATGTAGCAGCAACACCATCACTATTAAATTTTGCAGCAATGATCTGTGAAGAGATCATTTCGCCATAGCTGCTGATCCTGTCTTTAGTTCTTGGCGTTAATTCCCTTAATAAAAAAACCCCATTACAGATATCTTCTATTTCATTACAACTCTTTTTCACCAAACTTAACAGGTGGCTTTGTTGTGCTACTGGAATTAATTGCTTTACAGCTTCCATATGTCGTTGCTCAATAACCAGCAACTTTTCTTTAAACGTTTCATCGCCTGATGAAGCTGCAGCCGCCGCATTCAATAAAAGATCAGTAATGCCGCCGAGGGCTGAAACCACCACAATTGTTTTGTCTTTATTAACCGTCTCTTTTACTATAGCTACGACTTTTGAAATGTTTTCAGCGTTGGCTACCGATGTACCGCCGAATTTTAAAACCTGCATATTATTTTGTTGAAGTGATTTTATAAAGTTACTTAAGCGACTCTTGTCGTTTACAGCTTATTGCCCTTTGTTTGATATGGTAATTTACAATCCGCTTAGCGGATTGTTGTTGTAGTTGTAGTGATAATGGAACTAGGGGCAAATGAAGCATCAGTTGCCGCAGAAGAAACGATATGTAAAGGATGTAATTTCACTACTAAACCGTTAGGGTTACAAGATAAAAAAGAAAACTAATAACACTCGTTATTTTAAATAATTTTCAACGGCTTTTTTAACGCTGCCAAACTTAAGAAGGAGCTGTTTGGCGTTATCATAGTTATTCATCTTTAGTTTTTCCATCAGCATTTTGGTGCCGCGGTCTACCAGTTTCTCATTGGTAAGCTGCATATTCACCATTTTATTATCCTCCACCCTGCCGAGTTGTATCATAATTGCTGTGGAGATCATATTCAATACGAGTTTTTGAGACGTCCCGCTTTTCATTCTTGTGCTGCCCGTAACAAACTCAGGACCCACTTCGATTTCAACCGGGTAATCAGCCACCCTTGCTAATGGCGATCCGGGATTATTGGTAATACTACCAGTAAGTATGCCACGAGCTTTGCAACCTTCCAATGCACCCAATACATAAGGTGTGGTGCCGCTGGCAGCTATGCCTATCACAAAATCTTTATCTGAAATTTTATTTTTTACCAGGTCATTCCATCCTTCCTCTTTATTGTCTTCTGCATATTCAACTGCCATTGTGATCGCTTTTTCTCCGCCGGCAATTATTGCATTTACCAATCCATAAGGAACCCCATAAGTCGGGGGACACTCGCTGGCATCCACAACGCCCAAACGACCGCTTGTTCCCGCACCAACATAAAACAATCTTCCACCACTAAGCATTTTATCACTGGCCGCTTCTACAAGCTTTTCAATTTGAGGAATAGCCTTTTCAATTGCGTAAGGAACCGTTTTGTCCTCATTATTGATACTTACTAAAAGCTCTGCCACCGACATTTTATCTAAATGCCGGTAATTACTTGGTTGCTCTGTTATTCTTTCAAATGACATAATTAAATTCCTCCTAACTATGATATGCGACTAATCCTTCCATCGGGTTTTTTATAACATTACCCATTTCAAATTCGTAAGTACTGCAAAGTTGCTGCAACACGTCCTTAAAACCAAATGCTACGCTGCCAACGAAATGAATAGGCATTACCCATGATTCTCTAAACTTACAAAGATGATAAAAGAAAAATTCATTCAAGCCATCTTCAATAATATTATCGATCATATAATGCCCCCTGTTTTCGGCAAGAAATAATGTATAGGATGCAAGGTATCGGTTCGGTAAAGGCTTTTTATATACATTTTCCAGTATCTCACTCCTATTAGTAATATATTTTGCATTAAATCTTGCCCGAAGATCATCATCAAATGTTTCGTATAAATAATATTGAATAACTTTTTTTCCAAGAAAAGCTCCACTGCCTTCGTCACCGAGTATATAACCGATACCTGGAATCTCTTTAACGATCTTTTTTCCATCATAGTAACAACAAAATGACCCCGTGCCGAGATTGGCAACCATCCCTTTTTTCTTACCGCAAACTGATCTTGCAGCGGCCATAAGGTCGTGTGTTACTTCAATTTTTTTTGTATCGGAAAAAACAAGTTGAATAGCTTTTTTTACTAACCGTGCATTTGCCGGGTTTGCGCAGCCAGTGCCATAATAATAAATTTCATCAACTTTTAAATTCTTAAGTTTTGGCTTGAGCTCTTTTTGCAGCAGATCTTTTATTTGTTCGATAGTTAAAAAATATGGGCTAATGCCTTGCGTAAAAAAAGTTTTCTTTTTTCCATTGTTTATAAGACACCATTCTGCCTTCGTAGCTCCGCTATCGCAAACAAGTTTTATCATTCAATCTGGGTTTAATGGCTATTTGTTTCTGAATATTTTAATTACGCCTTGATGATAATCATAAAATTTCATTAACTATTATTCACAAGCACCCGGAAACCTGCACAAGGCAACAGCAACCAGAAACTTTTCTCTATTTTGCATCAAAATACAAAGAAACAAGTAACGATGGGTAATAAAAAATTACAAGTATGGCTTCCGCTGATCTTTTCGATTGTGCTGATAGGTGGAATGTATTTTGGATTTAAGCTAAGAGAGAATACTCCTACAGGATCTGGATTTTTTAAAACGGATAAAAAGAGCTCCTTACAGCAAATACTGGACCTGGTGAAACAACGCTATGTCGACCCTGTAAACACCGATTCTTTGCAAGGCAATGCGATCGATGAAATGATGAGTCACCTGGATCCGCATTCAATATATATTCCAGCATCACATTTACAAGAAGTAAATGAAGACCTTATCGGCAACTTTGAAGGCATCGGGGTCGAATTCAATATTTTTTCCGACACAGTTCATATAGTTCATGTACTTGCCGATGGCCCCAGTGATAAAGCCGGTGTGCTTGTTGGCGATAAGATCATTAAGGTAAATAATGAAAATGTTGCTGGCACATCTATTTCTTCGGATGAAATAAAAAAGAAAATACGTGGTGAAAGAGGTTCTGCTGTAAAGATCACCGTGCTACGAAAAAATGAACAAAAAGAAATATCAATAACAAGGGGCACTATACCGATCCCCGCCATCGATGCTTCTTATATGCTCGATCAGAAAACAGGTTATATAAAGCTGAATAAATTTTCAGAAACAGCTTATGAAGAATTTATGCAATCGCTGGAAGCCTTGCAGAAAAATAAGCTTGACAACCTGGTGCTTGACTTGCGTGGAAATGGAGGTGGCCTGATGAATGAAGCAGTAGAAATTGCTGATGAATTTTTAAGCGATGATAAACTGGTTGTTTATACACAAGGCGCCAATGTAGAAAGAATAGATTACAAATGCAGACGCCCAGGTTTGTTTGAACAAGGCGGTCTTGTGGTGCTAGTTGATGAACTTTCAGCAAGTGCCAGTGAAGTACTTGCCGGTGCATTACAGGATTGGTGTCGTGCAACTATTATTGGTCGCCGAACATTTGGAAAAGGACTTGTACAGCAACAATATTCCTTAAGTGATGGAGGAGCTATTCGATTGACTGTGGCAAGATATTATACGCCAAAAGGTCGTAGCATTCAACGCTCCTATCAAAATGGAAAAGAAAAATATTTAGAGGAAATCGCCGATCGATATGAGAATGGAGAGGTCAATCATCTTGACACCGCTAAA
>VBAS01000011.1 GCA_005882975.1 Bacteroidota bacterium
CATAATGCTCCCTCAAAAGTTGTTTATATAGAAGAGTCAGATATTACGACAGGACAAAAGACAGTAAAAGATTCTTCTGCTATTGCTACTGATGGTAAGTTCTCTATAAGTTTGGATGCAAAGAAAGATGCTGTTTACAATCTTCTTTTACAAAATGATGTATCACAATTTGTGACTCTTATCAATGATGCTTCGAAGATCAATGTGGATGCAGACTTCACCAAGAAAACTGATTTTTATACGGTGAGCGGCTCAAGTGCCAGTAAATCGATACAAGAATATCTTGCTAAAATAACCGGGATGCAAAAGGACCGGTTTAATATTTATTTTCAGGTCGATAGTATCAAAAGGAATAATGGTGATTCGACGCTGACAACAAACCTTAACAAACAGGAGAAGCAAATTTCAAACGACGAAAAAACTTTCACTCAGCAAACCGTTCAACAAGCCACTAATTCGTCACTGGCATTATTTATACTTTCTACTTACCAGGGAATGGCCCGTGATCCGAATTTCAGAGTAAATGGGTTTACTGATACGGAGGTTGTTGCTTTACTAACTGATATGCTTAACAAATTCCCCGAACGTACAGACATAGCGGGTATTCGAAATTCAGTGGAAGGAACAATTCCAAAAACAATGTGGGTAGGTAAACCGGCGCCGGAAATTTCTTTACCAGATACTGAAGGCAGAACTGTTAAGCTAAGTTCATTTCGTGGGAAATATGTACTTGTTGATTTTTGGGCAAGTTGGTGTGGGCCATGCAGAAGGGAAAACCCTAATGTTGTGCAGGCCTTTAAACAATTCAAGAATAAAAATTTTACAATACTTGGTGTTTCACTTGATCGTCCCGGCCAAAAAGAAGCCTGGGTACAAGCGATAAAGGAAGATAATTTAACGTGGACACATATTAGTGATCTTAAGTTTTGGCAAAGTGAAGTGGTGCCTGTATATCAAATTGCCAGTATTCCTTTCAATGTTTTAGTTGATCCCGAGGGAAAAGTCGTTGCTGAAAATCTTCGGGGCAATGCATTGGAACAAAAGCTACAGGAAGTATTAAATTGAATTCTATCTTTCAATAAAAAAGGATTGTCATACGGCAATCCTTTTTATTGTTTATTTCTTTTTCTTTATAAATGTGATCAGCAATGAGGGTAATAATACAAGGTTGGTAATTGTAGCAGTGACCAGTGTAAGTGAAGTCAGCCAGCCAAGTGATTGTGTGCCACCAAAACCACTGAAACAAAAAATAATAAACCCTGCAATAAGTACAAGCGATGTATAAATAATGCTGATACCGGTACTATGAATTGTTTGTATCACCGTATGCTTCATATCATAATTATGACGCGGTAATTCTTGTTTATAGTTTATAAGAAACCGGATAGTGACATCGATGGCAATACCAAGGGCAACACTGAAAATTAAAACAGTGGAGGGCTTTATTCTTACACCGAGCCATCCCATTACACCGGCTGTGATCACTAATGGAATGATATTCGGTATCAATGAACATATTAAGATCCTGAAAGAACGGAACAGGTACATCATGCAAACAGCAATCAGCGCAAATGCCCACATAATACTTTCTTTTAAACCATTAATGATAAAATTGCTACCGGTAAGAAAAGTAACGCTGGCGCCGGTAAGCTGCACATTGTAATTCGTTTTATCAAAAATTGAATCGGCTTTTTTCTGTATCGTATCAAGTATCTTGGGTAAACGATAACTGCCAACATCACGCATACTCACACTTATTCTTGCTTCCTGTTTATTACTATCGATAAACGAAGAAAGAAGTTTCCCAAATGAACTTTCACTCTTTCCCGAATCGGGTTTAAACTCGAGGTAAGATTTCAATGGGATCATATCGAACTCGGTTGGTGCTGAATAGTTGGCGCTGTCACCTTCATAGAAAGCCTGCTTTGCAAATTTTAGTCCTTCAGTAATGTTAAGTGGTCGCCCAATTTCCGGCATTGCTGCTAAAAATTGTGAAAGAGAATCGATCTTTAAAAGAGTAGTCAGTGACCGTGTAACTCCTCTTTTCTTTTTTGTATCTACAATTATTTCAAGCGGCATTACTCCTTTGAAATTTCTTTCAAAAAATTTCAGATCCGTATATATCTTATCCGTCTTCGGAAGATCATCTACGATGTAGCCATTACTTTCTAATCTTAATATGCCCAATACAGCAACAACTAAAATCGCAATAGTTATTGTATAGATAAATTTCCTGTTATTGAGCGACCAGCGTTCCAGCCTGTCAAGCCATCTTCTCAATCTTGGGTTATCCAAATATTTTGTATGCCGGGATTTGGGTGGAGGAAGAAAACTTAATGCAACAGGGATCAGGATAAGAGAGATAAAAAACAAGGCCATAATATTAAGACCGGCAACGGCACCAAATTCTTTTAATACCTGGCTACGTGTTAAAAAGAAAACGGCAAAACCAATGGCAGCAGAGATGTTGCAAAACAGCGTAACGATCCCCATACGGTCTACCATTTTTACAAGTGCTTTTGATTTATCGCCGGTTTCATTATACGAAACGTGAAATTTATTCAGAAAATAAATACAGTTGGGAATACCGATCACTACGATCAATGGGGGGATAAGAGCAGTAAGCAAAGTGATCTTGTAACCCATCAATACCATTGTGCCCAAGCTCCAAACTACGCCAATACCAACCACCACAATGGATAGCAACATGCTGCTAAACGATTTGAAAAAAAGCAATAAGATAATTGCAGAAAGGATAACAGACATTAAAAGGAACCATTGCATTTCATCGGCAATTCTTTTTGCTAATACAGTGCGAATTAGTGGCAAACCACTTAAATGAGTTTCTAAAGAATATTTTTTGCTAAATGCCTCACTTAAAGAGGAGATCTGTGCCACTGTTGCTTCTCTTGCTTTCGATGCCAGCACAGCTTTATTTATATGCACACCGAGTAACCATGCATTTGAATCTGGATTGTATAAGAGATCCCGATAAAACGGAAGTGAATAAAAAATATTTTTGGAGCTATCGATCTGGGCTTGCGAAAGTGGTCCCTTTTGAAATATAGCCTGAGGGGCGAGCTTTTCTGTTGCTGAATCTTTGGTAAGGTTAACGGCAGTAATTATGGAGATCACATCTTCAACACCTTTTACAGCTTTCACGTCATTTACAAACTGTGTATAATCATTAAAAATTTTTTCTTCAAAAAGTTTATCAGTTTGTATACCTATGACAAGCATGTTGCCATCTTCACCGAATTTTTTTCTAAAGTCCTGGTAAGCTTTATACTTGGGATGATCTGTTGGGATAGCATTCGCAAATTCATAACCCAATTGAAGTTGTTTTGCTTTATAAACCATGAAAGCGGTAGCTCCCAGCAAAAGAATTAATAATGGTATCCTGTATTTTAGTATGAACCGGCCGAGAATATTCCACATAATTGTTCGTTGACGTAAGAAACTGCGCAAAGAAACAGAAAAATGACTGAACCGCCCGTTAAACCATACTAACGATTTAGATTAAGAGTGATATTTTTGAAAAGTGAGTTTACGTCGATCCATAATTACTTTATATACTTTATTTGCTTTATTTTCTAAAGGATTCTCCCAGGATTCAATTCCGCCGATCGGGCAATGGAGAGATCATCTGCCTTATCATTCTGCCATCGATGTTTCAGCAGGAAACAACAAAATTTTTTGCGCTACACCTTATAGTGTTTTTAGTATTGACATGTCTGAAAATTCTGTTACCAGGATGAGTCGGGTAAATGGTTTGCACGAAACTGGTGTTTCAGCAATCAATTATAATGAAGTAAGTGATAAGCTATTCATCGGTTATCGCAACAGCAATATTGATATTGTTTATCGTAACGATATTTTTAATGTGCCGGAGATCAAACTTGATAATATTGTTGGCGATAAAACCATTTACAATGTTTTTTCTTCAGGGAAATATTTTTATGTCTCAACCGGTCTTGGTATAGTTGTTATTGATGCGGATAAATATGAAGTGAAAGATTCCTGGTTTATTGGCAATAGCGGAGGACAAGTAAAAGTAAATGGCTTTACTTCCGACAATTCTTTTTTTTATGCTGCTACTGATGAAGGATTAAAAATTACTTCCATAAATACGGTTGATCCGGCTAATTATTTGAACTGGCAAAATATCAGTGGCATGAATGGATTAGCTGCCGGTGTTTGTAATAATGTTGTAAATGCGCAGAGTAAAATATTTGTTTCAAAAAATGATTCTGTGTTTGTACTTAACGGGTTAAACTGGAATTTATTTTTTACGGAACCAGGTTGGAAGGTCTTAAATATTAATTCTTCTCAAGGGAAGATACTTGTTTGTCAAAAAAAGAATGATGGCAGTGCAAAGATCACTTCACTAAATACAGATGGAACAATTGCCCGGACTATTCAACAGCCAGGATCGATTGTGCAGCCAAAGAAAGCAGTTTTGGTAAATAATTATTGGGTGGCTGATAGCAGCGGAGGATTAACAAAGTTCATGTCAGTTGGTTTTGAAAATTATGATCTCAATTCCCCACAATCAATTGCGACGGGAGAAATTGTTTTTGTAAATAATACATTTTATGCGGCAGCAGGTAGTGTAAATGAAAACTGGCAAAAACAAAATAATAAAGATGGTATTTATAAATTTTCAGGAGGACAATGGACAAATTATAACAACAAACATTTTGCTCAGCTTGATTCTTTGCCGGATCTGGTCTCAATTGCGATCGATCCACGGGATGAAACGATCTGGGCAGGTTCGTATGGCGAAGGGTTATTGCATATAAAAGCCGATAATAGTTTTGAGATCTTTAAACAGAATTCTCCAATAGGACAAGCAATCTTTGACCCAGGCAGCTATCGTGTTTCGGGTCTTGCATTTGATAAAGAAAATAATTTATGGATCTCGAATTATGGCGCTGCACAAAATATTGTTGTTAGAAAAAATGATGGTAGCTGGAAAACATTTGCTCCGCCATTTGCTTTGAATGAGAATGCTGCCTCGCAAATAATACTAGATGATGAAGATCAGAAATGGATCGTTTCCCCAAAAGGAAATGGATTGATCGTTTTTAATGATAACAAAACAGTCGATAATGCAGCTGATGATAAATGGAAATTAAACAGGAGTGGCGCCGGTGTTGGAAATTTGCCAACGAACAATGTATTGAGCATTGCAAAAGATAAGAATGGTTTTATCTGGATTGGTACAAGCGATGGTGTTGCTGTTGTTCAATGTCCGCAAAATGTTTTTTCATCACCAGGTTGCGATGCAGTGTTGCCAGTTGTGACGCAGGGCGGATTTAATCAATATCTTTTCAAAGGGGAAGAAGTAAGAAGTATCGCTGTTGATGGCGCTGATCGAAAATGGGTGGCAACAAAGAATGGCGCATGGCTCGTTAGTGCCGAAGGTGATAAAGTGATCTATCGTTTTACCGAAACAAACAGCCCCTTGTTAAGTAATGACGTAAAACGGATTACTATTGATGGAAAATCAGGAGAAATATTTTTTGCTACTTCAAATGGTATTTGCTCATTCAGAAGCACAGCGACAGAAGGCGGTGAAACAAATAGTAATGTATTAGTATTCCCCAATCCGGTGCCGCCGGGATATGGTGGAAGTATTGCCATTCGTGGTTTAGTGAACAACGCAATAGTAAAAATTACTGAAATGGATGGGAGATTGGTATATCAAACAAAAGCTTTGGGCGGACAAGCAGTTTGGGACGGAAAAGATTATAAAGGGAGAAAGATCTCAAGCGGTGTTTACCTGGTATTGGTCAGCGATGAAGGGAGAAAAGAAAATTTGGCAACAAAAATTGTTTTTATAAGTAAATAATGTCTTCGCAATTACATAAAACAAAAGGGATCGTTTTACGAGCCGTGAAATATGGCGAGACAAGTTTGATCGTTACCATGTTTACTGAGCTCTTTGGCTTACAATCTTATTTGGTAAATGGAGTAAGAACATCGACAAAGAAGGGAAGTGGCAAAGCAAATCTTTTTCAGCCAACAGCAATGCTTGACCTGGTAGTTTATCACAATGAGCTTAAACATTTGAATCGTATTAAAGAATTCAAATGGTCTTATTTGTACCAGAATATTTTTTCCGATGTTCCAAAAAATGCGGTGGCTTTATTCATGATAGAGTTACTTACAAAATGTTTGAAGCAACCGGAAGCCAACCCTGAGCTTTTTGAATTTTGCGAAGATGCATTTATACATCTGGATGAAAGCACCGGCCCTGTGATGGCAAACTTTCCATTATTTTTTGCTTTACACTTACCGGTTTTCTTTGGTTTTAGAATAAGTGATGAATATACAGATAAAAATTCAATTGTCGATCTTCAGGAGGGAATGTTTGTTTCAGAACGTCCAAATCATTTTCATTTTTTGGAAGGCAAACAGGCAGAAGTAACAAGTGAGTTATTAAAGATGATGCAACCGGAAGAATTAGAACAGCTAAAACTCAATCATGATTTTCGCAGGCAGTTGTTGTTTGCTTATGAAACTTATTATGCTTTGCATATACAGGATTTTGGAACGATGAAGACGCTACCAGTGTTGAGAGAAGTGTTGGGTTAATCCTTCCAGCGTGTTATATTATTCTTTTTGAGGTTTCAAATTTTGAATCGATCACAACTACTCCCGGTCTCTTACCTTTTTCAAAACTTCCTAAATCCTTATGCCATTGCAAAGCCTTAGCTCCGCTGCTGGTGGCCCATTGTAAAATAGTTTCAATTGATAAAGAAGGGAATTTATTTTTTAATGATTGCATTTCCTTTGTAATACTGAGTTGCCAGTTACTGCTATAACTATCTGTTCCAAGAACGATCGGACAATCTTGTTTCATCAACATTTCTATTGGCGGCACTTTGTTCTCGATATATAGATTAGCATTTATGCAAAGGCACCAGACCAGTTTTAGTCCATTCGTTTCCGCATATTCTTTTGCAAACACGACATCTTCTTCTGGCATGAATGTATTATGAATAAGAAAAATCGTTTGTCCATTATTGAAATAAGGCAATACTGAACGAATGCTGCTTAATCCTGTAACGGGGAAAGGCGATTTGTTTATTCCAAATATTTTAAACAGTTTCAAATAATCGCCGCCACCAGTTTTGTATAACTCATCTTCTGCTGGGTGTTCCTGGTTGTGAATAGAGATAATTTGATTTTTCGTTAATTGGTTTATCAGTTTAAATGTTTTTGGACTAATTGAATAAGGGGCATGAGGAACTAATGATGTACGATTTTGACTTTTGACTTTTGACTTTTGACCTTCAAAGGTTTGGGCAACTTGTTTATAATGTTCAATATTCTCATCAGCTTTTTCATCAGTAAAGCCCAATACCTCTACAAAATTTTGCCATCTGATCTTGCTTTTACTTTTTACTTCGGCAGTATCTGCTGTATTACCAATATCACCAACAGCAACAATGCCGTTATCATACATTTCTTTTTCTGCTTTTATTATTTCCTGGTCGATAACATCGCGAGGAAAATCTCTTTTAGTAACAACCGAACATAAAAACTCGATCAAGCCGGTATATGGAGGGATCACATTTTTCAAATGGCTAAGTTCAAGATGGCAATGGCAATTGATCAGACCTGGTGAAAGGATACCGTTAAAGTTTTGTACATCATCACCCGCTTCTGAAGCTGGGACAATGCTTTCAATTTTTCCTGAATCATCATTTATTAAAACTTTATCATCGCCATGAAGACGATAACCATCGAACAACTGATCCGCTTTGAACTTTCTATATGCCATGCGTTGAATTCTTTTAACTTTGCTGCCCTTAAATGATGAATAGAATTGCTGCAGCTGAAGAGTGCGACGCAACGGAAGTTGAGTAGCATTGCCTCAGCTGGAAACATAAAAATAAAACTTTCAAATGTTAGACCGCTTAGAAGCTATAAAAGCAAGATTTGATCAGTTAGGAGTAGCACTTACCAACCCAGCTATCGTTGGCAACAATAAAAAGTTTGCAGAAACAAGTAAGGAATATCGCGGCCTTGAAAAAATAGTGATCGCTTACGAGGAATATAAAAAGTTGCTTGATGACGTGACGATGTATAAAGAGGCGCTGAACGGAACCGATGAAGAATTGAGAGAGATGGCAAAAGAAGAACTACCCGCAAGCGAAGAAAAAAAAGTGAAAATGGAATCGACCATCAGGCAAATGCTGATACCAAAAGATCCACAGGATGATAAAAATGCGATCATTGAAATTCGTGCAGGCACTGGGGGTGATGAAGCAAGCCTTTTTGCCGGCGACCTGTTGCGTATGTATATGCGGTATTGTGAACGCCGCGGTTGGAAAACGGCGGTATTAAGTGAGAGTGAAGGAACAGTGGGTGGTTATAAAGAAGTACAGCTGGAAGTAATTGGCGAGGATGTGTATGGCACATTGAAATTTGAGAGTGGTGTGCATCGTGTGCAACGAGTACCGGATACAGAAGGTTCAGGAAGGGTCCACACATCAGCGGCTACCGTGGCAGTGATGCCTGAAGCAGAGGAGGTAGATTTTGAATTGAATCCTGCCGATGTAAAGATGGAAACAGCCCGAAGCGGTGGAGCAGGTGGCCAGAATGTAAACAAGGTAGAAACAAAAGTGATGCTAACGCATATCCCAACAGGTACAGTAGTTGTTTGCCAAACAGAAAGAAGCCAGCTTGGCAATAGGGAAAAAGCTATGGGAATGCTGAGAACAAGGCTTTATGAAGAGCAGGTAAGGAAGCAAGAGGAAGAGATTTCACGCCACAGAAAGAGCCTGGTGAGTACAGGCGACCGCAGCGCCAAGATCAGAACATATAATTATCCTCAAGGCCGCGTGACAGATCACCGTATCAATCATACATCCTACAATTTGCCTGCTGTTATGAATGGCGATATAAATGAGTTTATTGATGCATTGCAGTTTGCCGAAAATTCAGAGAAGCTTGCAAAGCAGAATTGATCATATCTGATAAAATAAAAAACTCTTTGGCGTTCCTTTAACAGGAACGCTTTCTTTTTGTCGTCATATTAATGTGAACGTTTTAAAGTATAATTAGAATGGTTTTTGTCACCTTACAGTCAGATGTATTGCATAGAAGATTACAAATTGCCTGGGTTAAGATAAAATAAAGAATGGGTTTAGGCGTTTAAAAACCTGAGGTTCTTTGATTTGAAAATGGCTGGAAGTTGAAGTTATTCCTCGCAGATTTCCCCCTTTAGAAAGTGTAAATACGAGGGAAAGACCTTTAATAGTTCATTAACAACAGACATCAAAATATTGGCAGTAAATTTGCGTTATAGATAAAAGTTCTTCACAAATAAAGCAGTCAATTTTCTCATAAGCAGTTAGTTTTGGTTGCGACCCCTGTTTCTACAGGGGTCTATTTTTTTTATATACCTGCTCGTCTTTAGCCTAAAAAAACAGTTATTTTTTACTCGATTGGTTTCTTTGCATTTTAGAATTTAATAGTAATGCCTGGTATGCTTTTAATCTTTACACCAGAAATAAGTTCTTAATGTTCCGGAAGCGTAAATACTTATCGGGAAGAAAATTTCTTAATTGCAAAAAAATAACCAACAACACAGCCAATTGCATCTGCAATTATATCTCCAAGGTCAAATGAACGAAATGGAATAAAATATTTCTGTACTATTTCCATTGCAATACCGTAAACAATGCCAGTTATCATTATTTGCAGGAAAATTCTTCGGCTACTACTGTGTGTATTTTTTTTATGCGAATATGCTTTGCTCCAGAGAATGACCAGTACCATAAATAAAAAAATATGAACCCATTTATCAAGCCATATTTTGTCTTGCCATGTGATCTTTGGAAGCTTTGTTCCCGGGATACAAAGCAAAGTAGTTACAAGCAAAAGCCAAATGACAGCAAAAACAATTGGAAAAATATTTTTCTTCAAAGTTGATTTTTGCCGAATATATATAAAAAAAGGAGCCCCAAAAAGGGCCCCTGTCATTAACCAACTATAGAACCAAATCTTAAGGATTCGCGGTTAAAGCTTAACTCTAACTACGAAAAATTCTATAATCGGGATTTATTTTTTTACTGAATTTTTGTTTTTCCCATTGATTGCAGTTGTTCAAGATTAGGACCCTCCGTATTACCTCTCTTTTCAATAGTGATCGCAAAGGCATCGGCTTTTTTAACATTGCTCATTTTAAGAATGATCTTTTGATTTTCTCCTACATCAAAAAGGCCAAGGCTATTGGGTTGCAACTGTCCATTTTCACCATTCATAATAGACCAAAGCTGGTATTGTTTGTCGGATGGAAGCTGAGGCATATTTTTTATAAGAAGATAAACATCCGATGAAGTGGAATCCCAGTAAATGCTGGCTGAAGCTTTAGCAGGAGTCATTGCTACCATGTTTACAACAGCCACATTTGGATCACTCATTATTTTATGGTATTCTTCCATTTGATCCACCTTCACCTGGAGTGATTTGAGAGAGTTGTTCAGGTCTTTATTTTGATTATAAAGTTTGTAAGCAAAATAGCCAGTTACTAAAAACAGAATGATCGAAGCCGCGGCCATCCAACGCAAGCCAGCAGACCTGCGGATGGTTGGTTCCATACTTACTATTTTAGAAGTATTGGATACGGGTCTTTGTTGAATAGCAGAAAAAACTTTTTCCTTCACATTAGCCGGTGGCGACACTGCATTTTCCATAGCTTGTTTTTCAACAGCGAGCTCAAAAGCATCCCGTGCTGCTTTTAGTTCAGGATAAGCTTCACAGTATTGTTCAAATTCAAACCTTTCCTGTGCTGTCAGCAGACCAAGCACATAGCTTTCAACAACTCCACTTGATATGTATTCTTTTATATTCACTTCTTTATCGGATCATTGTTCTTAATTGACTGATCGCTGTTCTTATTCTTGTTTTTACTGTTCCTAACGGTATGCCCAGCATTTTCGAAATTTCTTCATGAGTAAATCCCTGGAAATAGGAAAGATCAATAAGCTTCCGGTACTCTTCATTCAATGTCGTTAAAACCTTTTTCAATCCTACATCATTTACTGCCGGATTAGAACTCATTGCCATTCCCGTATTTTCTCCTTCTGCAATCGGTTGGGTCCTTTGGTTATCCCTATAGCCTTTCGATCTTACTTTGTCTATAGCAGCGTTTCGGCCTATGTTCAGCATCCATGTAAATAACCGGCCTTTAGTTTCATCATAAGTATTCATCTTTCTCCAGATATTCACAAATACTTCCTGCAGCACATCACTTGCCGTGTCTTTATCCGGAACTATTTGGTTAATGATTGTGTAAAGAGCCCCTGAATAATGATCATACAGGTAATTGAATGCATCATTGTTTTGCTCTTTAAGCAAACCAACGAGTTCTTGCTCGCTGTATTTGATTTTTGGTTCCAAGTTGGTAAAAAGATAAACAACAAACTATCCCGTGCTGGGGGACATCTTATTTACGAAATATTTTTTTGCCCGGATTTAAGCCACTTGCTTTTCGTAGGTAGCGGAGTCCATTAAGGCTTGCACATCAGCTGGGTTATTCACTGTCATTTTTACCATCCAGCCGTCACCATAGGGGTCACTGTTAACTGATTCAGGAGAGTTTGCCAAAGCTGCATTTAATTCAGTAATGGTACCATCTACAGGCAAAAAAAGATCAGACACTGTTTTCACTGCTTCAACTGTACCAAATACTTCGCCGGCCTTTAAAGCTTTTCCAATTGTTTCCACTTCCACATATACAATATCTCCAAGTTCCTTTTGCGCATAATCAGTAATGCCAATAGTTGCTACATTACCATCCAATTTTATCCATTCATGATCCTTTGTATATCGAAGAGTTGAGGGGAAATTCATAATTGAAAATTTGAGTTGCAAAGATTATGAAATCAGGCCGAATATGTATAAAATGTAAATAAAGTATTTTTAGACCAGCTTTTGTTCTTCGGTTGAGCTTTTGTTGCGACGCTCCGTTCAACATCCTGTAATTCTATTCAATTTTTTTTGTTCTCACAGATTTCACAGATTCACACAGAAACCTATTCTGTAAAATCTGTGAGACATTATTTACGTTTTCTCTTAATAAGTTTCGCTTTAATTATTCTTACATCCTGTAAAGGACGATCACGATCCTGTGCCCGACTTGTTTGAACGGCTGCTATTTTATCTACTATGTCTAATCCTTTCACTACTTCACCATAAACCGTATAGCTCTGATCAAGATGCGGTGTACCGCCAATTGTTTTATAAACCTCTCTTTGTTCAGCAGGAATTTTTCTACCGTTTAACCGGAATTTTTCAAGTGAGTCAAGACCAGCATCCGTAAAAATTTTTCCCTGTACAATATAAAATTGACTGCCGCTGCTTGCTTTTGTCGGATTCTCATTGTCGCCCATACGTGCAGCCGCTAATGCTCCTTTTTTGTGAAATAATGTTTTTCTGAACTCAGCAGGAATAGTGTAACCAGGACCGCCATTTCCCAAAGGTTGACCAGCTGCAGCTCTTTTACTATTTGGATCGCCACCCTGTATCATAAATCCTTTTATTACGCGGTGAAATAAAACACTGTCGTAGTAGCCAACTTTTACCAGCTTTAAAAAATTATCGCGATGCAATGGCGTTGAATCAGATAACCGAATAACCATATCACCAATTGTTGTCTGTATCAAGACATCTCTTTTCCTGTCTTTCTTTTTCACGGTTGAATCTTTCTGGGCAGAAGCAGAAAAAACAATCAAAGAACTTAGTAAGGCAACAATCCAATATTTCATAAAGTAAAAAATTTAAAAATCGTGGTTTTCAAAATAAAGTAATATATGATCCTTCATAAAATTTTCCTGTTCTATGGCCGAAAGAGCCGGTAAGGGTTTTAGTTGACGGAAATGTGGCCATCCATCAACGTCTTTTCCTTCCAGTTCATAATATCCGCTCTGCAGAAAAAGAGTACATACTGCAACATGCATCATGTCCTGTTTTTGTTCTTTTGTAATTTTTTCTTTAATAAGACCAGTTTCCTGCAATCCAATTAAAAAAAGGATGGCTTCCATATCAGGTTTTTTACCAAATCTTTCAACAAGTTTTGCTTCCAGTGCCCACCATCTTGTTTGTAAATCATCTTTTGCCTGCATAGCGACAAAGATAACGGCCTTAATTTTGTCAAAACTGATTTAATGGATTTTACAAAAGATAGATTTTACATCAGCACTGAAAAAGAAAAAATGGATATAGATCTTGTTCATTCTTTTCTTACCCGGTCCTATTGGGCCGAAGGAATATCAAAAGAAATTGTTCAGCGATCAATTGATGGAGCTTTATGTTTTGGCGTGTTTTATCAGAAGAAGCAAATAGGTTTTGCAAGAATGATAACGGACAAAGCAACCTTCGCCTACCTGGCTGATGTTTTTATTATTGAAGAATACCGTGGACTTGGTTTAAGTAAATGGTTAATGGAAGTCATCATGTCATATCCAGGTCTGCAGGGATTGCGCCGGATGATGTTGGCAACAAGAGATGCTCATGAACTCTATAAAAAATTTGGATTTACTCCTTTAAATAATGTTGACAGGTGGATGCACATTCACAACCCGGATGTATATAAAGTGATCAAATAATTTTTTCAACAAAAACAGCTGAACCATATGCAAGTACTTCCGTAACACCACCCATTACTTCATTTGCGTCATAGCGCATACTAATGATGGCATTGGCTCCTTTGTCAGCGGCACTTTGCAACATCAGTTGAAATGCATCTTCCCTTGTTCTTTCACAGAGTTCCTGGTAAATGGAAATATTTCCCCCAAAAAGTGTTTGAAAACCACCGGCTATATTACCAAGTATGCTGCGTGAACGAACAGTGATACCCCGAACGATCCCCAGGTTTTTTATGATCCTGTATCCGCTCAGTTCAATGTTGGTAGTAACCATAGTTGGGTCTATCATATTGTTTATTTTCATAAATGTACATTGATTGTCTCACAGTCAACAATTACCTTTGCGCTCCGAAGGTCGCAAAAAATTACATTGAAGAATACTTCGGATAAATGAAAAATTTATGTTGCAGTTAGCATATATAAGAAATAATAAAGAGGAAGTAAAGCAAAGATTAATTGTCAAAAATTTTGCCGAATTGAATCTTGTTGATGAAATTCTTTCGCTGGATGAAGAAAGAAAAAAATTACAATTGGAATTTGATAGCACACAGGCAAAAGTGAACAGTACATCTAAAGAGATCGGGCAACTAATGGCCAAAGGACAAAAAGAAGAAGCTGAAAATAGAAAGAAAGAAGTTGCTACACTTAAATCATCACTTCAACCAATTTCTGACCGGCTTGCAATTGTTGAAAAACAATTGCAGGATGTATTGGTGAGACTTCCAAATCTTCCATCAGATAAAGTGCCACCGGGAAAAACACCTGCAGATAATATTGTTGTAAGAGCCGGGGGAACTGAACCAAAACTTCCAGCCGATGCTTTACCACATTGGGATCTGATAAAGAAATATGATATCGTGGATTTTGAGACCGGGGCTAAAATTACAGGCAGTGGTTTTCCATTATACAAAGGTAAAGGGGCAAAACTGCAAAGAACATTGATCCAATATTTTCTTGATTTCAATACTGCTGCCGGGTATACAGAATATTTACCACCATTTATGGTAAATGAAGCCACTGCTTATGGCACAGGGCAATTGCCGGATAAAGAAGGCCAGATGTATTACATGCAGGCTGATAACTTTTACATGATCCCCACCTCAGAAGTACCGGTAACAAATATTTATCGTGATGAAATAGTGAGGGAAGAAAACCTTCCAATAAAGATGACGGCTTATTCTCCCTGTTTCAGAAGAGAAGCAGGAAGTTTTGGAAAAGATGTTCGTGGATTGAATCGTGTTCATCAATTTGATAAAGTAGAGATCGTGCAATTGGTGCATCCTGAAAAAAGTTATGAAGTATTGGAAGAAATGGTGGGTCATGTTGAAAAATTATTGAATACACTGGAATTACCCTATCGTATTTTAAAACTTTGCGGCGGCGATATGAGTTTTGCATCTGCACTTACTTATGATTTTGAAGTGTTCAGCGCAGCTCAGCAAAAATGGCTGGAAGTAAGTTCTGTTTCCAACTTTGAAAATTTTCAAACCAACAGGATGAAAATTCGTTTTAAGGACGGCAATGGAAAAATGCAATTGGCGCATTCACTCAATGGAAGCTCTCTTGCATTGCCACGCATCGTTGCTTGTTTGTTAGAGAATAACCAAACGCCTAGTGCCATAAAAATTCCTTTAGCACTTCAATCCTATTTTGGTGCAGAATCTATTTAGTGAATGGACGCATACTCCGGAAAATACTACATACAAGGCGGCGAAGTAAAAGAAGCCACTATTCTTTTTTTAAAAGATAAGATCAGTATCGGGTTGCTTAATGAGCATGGTGAGCCAGCAATTGTTTACTGGCCATATGAGCAAATTATCCGTGATCATTTCTGGAAACGCCGTCAATCAATAGTTCGTTGTGGCACCTATCCCGTACAAACGATCGAAGTGAATGAAAAAGAATTTGCCGATAAGCTGGAAACAATTTTAAAAGAAAAAGAAAGATCATGGCTCGGCAGGTTCATGAATAAGAATCAATGGCGAATGATCAGGATGTTGACTGTGTTTATTGTGATATTGGTATCTGCGTATATCTGGTTAGTTCCTTTTCTTGCGGAAAGATTGGCAAAAAAAGTTCCTGTTTCTTACGAAGAAAAATTGGGTGATGGTATTTATGAAGCCATAAAACCCACTTTTAATATTGATGCAGAAAAGACAGCTTACATCAATGACTTTTTCAGAGAACTTAATATCGATTCAAGATATAATATCAACATAACAGTTGTTAAAGAAAATTTGGCAAATGCGTTTGCTATGCCGGGTGGTAATATTATTGTGTACGATAAAATAATTGCAGGCATGAGTGGTTATGAAGAGCTTGCTGCATTATTATCGCATGAGTTTACACATGTAAACGAAAAACACACGACAAGGTCATTGTTCAGGCAACAAGCATCTTCTCTTTTTATATCAATAATTTTTGGTGATGTTGGTACTATCGGTAATGTGATCGTTAGTAGCGCCGATGACCTGAAAGGATTAAGCTATTCCCGGAAGTTGGAGAAAGATGCTGATCTGAACGGTATGAAGATATTAAGCGAAAGAAAAATTGATTGCAACGGGTTCGTTCATTTATTTGAATTATTAGAAAACGAAATAGCAGAAACCGGTGGCGAGCCAACCGAATGGATCAGCAGTCATCCGGATATTGAAAAAAGGATTTCTTATACGAAATCAAACTCACTCTTTAATAAAAACGGAGTGGAAGTAAATGAAACGTTGAAGACCTTGTTCATGAAAATTAAAACCGCTAATTAAACCGGCCAGAGTTTTTTTGCTTTGTTGGCATTTGCAATTTTTGTCTCTTTTTAACAATTCCTCCTTCGTCGATTTTATATTGTCGAAATGTTGACAACCTAATTTAAAATAATATCATCTGCAAATTGGCGTTATCGATAGAATAGGCAGATAAATAATTTAAACCTTGCGGATTATTGCATGTCATAAACAAAATCTTTTTAATGTCCCTGGCTAATCAAATCAAAAATCAGCACCTGATGTGGCGGGCTGGTTTTGGTCCTGCCGTCGAACAACTCGCGGACCTTTCTGAAGTTTCTTCGAAACAATTGTATAAGGCATTGCAAAAAGCTTCTTCGAAAAAACCGGAGTATATTGATGTGGCGGATGACTTTCTCAAAGGCTTGTGGGCCGGTATTGATGAAGTAGGAAGGCAGGAAAAGATGAAAGAAATAAAAGAAGAAGACAAAAAAAAGATCCAGCAGAAGCAGCGTGAAGGGGTAAGGAGTTTAAATCTTAATTGGTTAAATGTTTTTGTAAATACTGATGCCCAGTTAAGAGAAAAAATGGCTTTTTTCTGGCATGGTCATTTTGCCTGCCGCAACCTGAATGTATTTTATCAGCAGGGTTTATTGGATATTATCCGTCGAAATGCTCTTGGAAGTTTTCGTGACATGCTGCATGAAGTTTCTAAATCAGCAGCGATGCTGAATTTTTTGAATAACCAACAAAATAAAAAGGATCACCCAAATGAAAACTTTGCAAGGGAAGTGATGGAATTATTTACACTTGGTCGCGGCAACTACACAGAGAATGATATTAAAGAAGCAGCTCGTGCATTCACCGGCTGGAGTGCAGGATTAAAAGGACAATTTATTTTCCGCCGTTTTCAGCATGATTATGGTTCAAAGACAGTATTTGGCAAAACAGGCGATTTTGATGGCGATGAAGTACTTGACATTTTATTATCTCAAAAACAAACAGCAAAATTTATTACAAAGAAAATTTATAAGTTTTTTGTAAATGATAATGCAGATGACGAAAAAGTGAATTGGCTTGCCGGTCGTTTTTATCAAAGTACTTATGATATTGGCAAATTGATGGAAGATATTTTTACCAGTGATTGGTTTTATGAAGAAAAAAATATTGGCTGTAAAATAAAATCACCAATTGAATTGATCGCTGGCATTCAACGGATGCTGCCGATGCAATTGGAAAACGAAGAGGCATTGACTTTTTTACAAAGAGCATTGGGACAAATATTGTTTTACCCGCCAAACGTAGCTGGATGGCCCGGTGGCAAAACATGGATAGACAGCAGCAGCCTGATGCTTCGCATGCGTCTACCGCAATTGATAAATGATGTCGATGAAATGAATGTCAAAACAAAAGATGACGATGATGTCATGATGGGACGAAAAAGTCAGGAAGAGGGAAACAAACCGATGGGGTATGGAAAACGGGGTGTCATCAGGGCAACGATTGATTGGAAAGAATATATGGAGAATTTCGATAAGATACAGAAGGATCAACTGATCGGTTCAATTGCATCAAATTTATTACAAACGAAAAGTGGAGTTAGTAGCGAATTAATAAAACAATACTCTGATGCAGGCAGCAAAGAAAGTTTTATTAAATCAGCAACGCTACAATTAATGAGTACGCCAGAGTACCAGTTGTGTTAAAAACAGCTACGTGCTGAGAGTTACGAGCTACGAGTTTCAGACTCTGCTCGGGGCTCGCAGCTCATGGCTCAAAGCTTATAAATATGGTTATCAAACGCAGAGAATTTCTCCAGGTTGGTTCACTTGCCACAGCATCGCTGATGGTGCCCAAATTTCTCAAAGCATTTGAAGGAAGAAATATGGTGCCGGCAGGAAATAAAGTTTTGGTGGTACTTCAATTAAGCGGTGGTAATGATGGATTGAATACTGTCATCCCCTGCAGAAATGATATTTATTATAGCTCAAGACAGAGAATTGGAATTGAAAGATCAAAAGTATTATCATTAACCGATGAAGCTGGTTTGCATCCTGCGCTTACAGGCTTCAAAGAATTATATGATGATGGAAGTCTTGGTATCATGAATAGTGTGGGGTATCCAAATCCGGATCGTTCACATTTCCGCAGCATGGATATATGGCAGACAGGTAGTGAGAGCAAAGATTATTGGACAACAGGTTGGCTTGGTCGTTATCTTGATGCACAGTGTAAAGGATGTGATAAACCAACTTATGCATTGGAGTTGGACGATACGTTAAGTCTTGCAATGAAAGGAGAAGAAGCAAAAGCAATTGCAATGAAAGACCCGAAAAGATTATTTGGCACTGCCAACCAGCGTTTCTTTAAAGATGTGATGCAGCAGCATAAGGATGAACCTGGCGAGCAACCCGTTGATTATTTGTATAAAACGCTTTCCGAAACAGTTTCTTCTGCCGATTATATTTTTGAAAAAAGCAAGTTGCATCCTTCAAAAGCTGATTATCCAAAAACAGAGTTAGGACAAAACTTGAAAACAATTGCTTCACTGATCTTCTCGGATATTAACACAAAGGTTTATTATGTCTCTCATGGTAGTTTTGATACACATGTCAATCAGCAAATGCAGCAACAACGTCTGTTTACAGAAATGAGTGATGCTGTAAGATCATTTACAAAAGATCTGAAAGAAAATGGACGATTCGATGATGTATTGGTAATGACGTTCTCTGAATTTGGAAGAAGAGTTTCTCAAAATGCAAGTGGTGGGACAGACCATGGCACAGCAAATAATATGTTTTTAATTGGCGGAGGAGTAAAAGAGAAAGGGTTGATCAATCCAATGCCTGATCTTTCTGATCTTGATGAAGGTGATTTGAAATATAAAGTTGATTTTAAAAATGTTTATGCTACTGTTTTAAAAAACTGGTTAGCCGCAGATGATATGGCCATCCTAAAAAAGAAGTATGATTATTTGAAGTTTGTTTAATTTGTCCCAATAAAACAAAAAGAGCCGGTACTGTTGTGCCGGCTCTTTCTTTTATAAAACGAGGTTAGATAGTTTTCTTTTTCCTGGTTGCAACTCTCCAAAGTATAAATGCCATAGCTGCAAAGAATCCAACACCTAATATCATATATAGAGCTTCTCCAAGTCCGTGACTGATCACTTCTTCAAGATTTACTGATTTCATTCCAGATTCAAAGAACACGGTAAGAATGGCGGCAATGACGCCAAATAATGCGCCTCCTGCCACAAGTCCTGTTGCAAATAAATTTCCCTTTCTTAAATCTTCCTCCTCTTCTGGTTCTTTATTTTTATTAGCTTTTTTATCAGCCACTCCTCTTATAAATCCACCAATGAAGATCGGAAGAGTAGTAGCAAGAGGAAGATATGTTCCTACAGCAAAGCTGAGTGCTTTAATGTTACATAGTTCAAGTACAATCGCGATAAATACACCAACCATAACAAACTGCCAGTCGAGATCACCTCCAAGGATTCCTTTTATGATCGTTGCCATTAATGTTGCCTGTGGTGCAGAATACGTTTCACCAATTGCATGTTTTACACCTAAAGCTGCAAGAGCTGTTGATGGAGTGTCAAGAATTTTTACAGTCCACCCGATAACGATTGATGAAACGATAACGCCAATAAACAAAGCAATCTGCTGATTCCGTGGAGTAGCTCCAACGATATAACCTGTTTTCAGATCCTGTGATGTAGCACCGGCATTTGCAGCAGCCACACAGATCATTCCACCAACAACCAATGCCATTGGTTCAAATACTTTTCCTGTCCAGCCAACACCGATGAACACAAGACATGTTGCCATAATGGTGGCGATCGTCATCCCACTGATAGGATTGTTGGATGATCCGATCAATCCGACAATACGTGATGATACAGTAACGAAAAAAGCACCGAAGATGACTACAAGTAATCCAAGTAATAAACGACTTCCTATATTATTTCCCGGAATGATAGGAAGCAATGCCATTATTATTATTAATGCCAGGCTTCCAAGTGCGACAACTTTTATGCTTAGGTCTTTATCAGTACGTTTTACTACTGCTGCTGCAGATTTATCTTTTACAGATCCAATACTTTTACTTTCTTTAAAAGATGAAACAATTGTTGGGATCGTTTTTATTAATGTAATAAAACCACCAGCTGCAACAGCTCCGGCACCGATCTGGCGTATATAAGCCCGGTATAATGCTTCTGCATTATTTGCAAAACTGTGAGTGGTTGCATCCCATCCATATTTCACGGGATTTAATCCCAGTTTTGTTAGTTGAGCAAATGTTGCATCACCGGAAACTAATGTGGCAAGT
>VBAS01000322.1 GCA_005882975.1 Bacteroidota bacterium
CCTGGTGCTTCCGAAAATTGTTGCTGCCCTGGTTGTAATACCTATGCTTGTAATTATTGCAGGTGTACTTGGCATTTGGGGCGGAAGATTGGCAGGAACTATGACCGGGATCGTTCCTGTCGCTATGTTCGACCAGGGATTATTAGATGCATTTGAACCATTTAAAGTAATATTTGCTTTGTACAAAGCGTACACATTTGCATTTATTATTTCAAGCATTTCGGCCTACTTTGGTTATTATGTAAAAGGAGGGGCCCTGGAAATAGGAAGAGCAAGTACAAAAGCAGTAGTTATAAGTTGCATCATGATCTTATTTGCTGATTATGTACTGGCAGCATTGTTATTATAAGAATGATCGAAGTAAAAAATATAAAGAAAAGTTTTGGTGATAAAGTTGTCATCGAAGATGTAAGTGCTGTGATGAAAGCAGGCCAATGCAATCTTATTATTGGTACTAGCGGCAGCGGTAAAACTGTTTTGATGAAATGCATGGTAGGATTATTTGAACCAGATGAAGGCGAGATATTATACAACGGTGAGAGCTTTACAAAGATGAACCGGAATGAAAAGACAGAGATCCGTAAACAGATCGGCATGCTTTTCCAGGGCTCGGCATTATTTGATAGTCTGACCGTGCAGGAAAACGTGATGTTTCCTTTGAATATGTTTACGACCTGGTCACTCAAAAAAAAATCAGAAAGAGTTAATGAGGTACTTGATCGTGTAAACTTAAAAGACACCAATAAAAAATTTCCGGCAGAGCTAAGTGGTGGCATGAAAAAGAGAGTAGGTATTGCAAGAGCCATTGTTTTAAATCCACGGTATCTTTTTTGTGATGAGCCCAATTCAGGGCTTGATCCGCAGACCTCACTGGTCATCGACAGACTGATCAAAGAGATCACTCTTGAATATAATATTACCACCGTTGTAAACACCCATGACATGAACAGTGTAATGGAAGTGGGGAGTTATGTTTTATATATGTACCAGGGCAAAAAAGAATGGGAAGGAACAAACAAACAGATCATCTTCAGCAAGAATCAGCGATTGAATGAATTTATTTTTGCTTCTGAATTTTTAAAAGATGCAAAAGAAATGAGAATGCTGGAAGAAACCGGTAAAATACCAAATGACAGGAATATTGATGACATGATAAAGTAATGAGGTCAATTTGCTAATATGCTCCGAAGGAGTTCCTTCGGAACAAAGGTGCCAATATGCTAATTAAAAAAATCACAGCAATTTTTCTCCTGCTAACATTTATTTCCTCATTATCTGCACATGAGTTCTGGTTAAATCCTAAAAAATTTATTTATAAAAGAACAGAGAAGGTAGATATTCGTTTCCTTGTGGGTGAAAATTTTGAAGGGGAGAACTGGCAAGGGAATAATGAAAGGATAAGATCATTAAAAATATATTATGGAGGCGTGAGTGATGATCTGTCCCGATCCATTACAGATGCTGCAGGTGATTCTATCGAGTATTCCATGCTGGATGAAGGAACTAATCTTATTGCTTTCAACAGCAATAATTCATTTATTGAAATGGAGCCTTCCAAATTCAACGAATACCTGGCAGAAGATGGCTTGTTAAATGCGCTTGAATACAGGAAAAAAAACAATGAGATCGGTTGTAATGGCCGTGAATTTTACCAGCGTTGCGCAAAAACCTTATTGCAGGTTGGTGATGTAAAAGACGAAACATACTCCACCATCACCACCCTTTCCATTGATATTGTTCCTTCATCTAATCCATACCAGCTAAATAATAAAGAATTTTTTCGGGTAAAAATTTTTTATAAAGGCTCTCCTCTTCGTTATGCACTTATTAAGAGCTGGCACAGGGTGAAGAATAAAACAGAAATGAAAGATCTGAAAACTGATAGCAAAGGCGAAATTGTTTTTCCGGTTAATACGAAGGGCAAATGGATGATAAGTACTGTAAAAATGGAAAGACTTACAGATAACCCGGTTGCCGAGTGGCAAAGCTACTGGGGCTCACTTACCTGGGGCTATGAATAATCCTTAATTTTTACGATCCCTTTTCTATCTTGCAACCACTTTTATGAAGCCACTGCTTGTTATCCTTTTTTCATTACTGGGATTTTTTTTATTTGCACAAAATGAATCTTCAAATGACGGAAAATATATTCTGCATATAAAGAAAGCTTCCGGCAAAATTACTATTGATGGAAAGCTTGATGAAGCTGATTGGCAAGAAGCGACTCCCCTAACGAGCTTTATACAAAACTATCCTTCTGATACTTCGCAAGCAGAAATGCAAACAATTGCAAGGGCCACTTTTGATGATCAGTTTATTTATGTTAGCGGTATCTGCTATCAACCACATAAATACACCGTTCAAAGTTTGCGCAGGGATTATCCAAATTCAAGCTCGGATAACTTCTTTGTTACGCTGGATCCGTTTCGTGATAAGTTGAATGGTTTTTATTTTGCTTCTACCCCTTATGGTGTAGAAAAAGAAGCATTGCTCTTTACAGGTCCGGGTGGTGTGGATAATAATATTGACTGGGATAATAAATGGTATTGCAACGCCACAAGGGAAGAAGATAAATTTATTATTGAAATGGCTATTCCATTTAAAACACTCCGGTACAAATTAAGTCCAAATGGAATTAATGAATGGAATATAAATTTTGGCCGCACTAATTATAACTTCAACGAAAAAAGCAGTTGGGCGCCCATTCCAAAAAATTTTCGGTTGATCGATCTGAACTTTAGCGGAAAATTGATATGGGATGATGCTCCGCCATCACCAGGAAAAAATTTTTCTATTATTCCTTTTACATTGGTTGGCCGTAGTAAAGACTTTGAAGCCGCAACTCAGGCGAACAATGATATTGAAGCCGGCTTTGATGCAAAAGTTGGAATCACTCCTTCACTTAATCTTGATCTTACTGTTAATCCTGATTTTGCACAGGTGGAAGTGGATCAGCAAGTAACAAATCTCAGTCGCTTTGAATTATTTTTTCCTGAACGCAGACAATTCTTTTTAGAGAACAGTGACTTGTTTGGAACGTTTGGTTTTCCCAATGTAAATCCATTTTTCTCAAGAAGAATAGGTATAGGAAATAATGTAAACACGGGTGAAAATGTAAGAGTACCAATAATCGCCGGGGCAAGGCTTAGTGGCCGGATAAATAAAGACTGGCGAATTGGTTTTTTAAACATTCAAACTGGTAAAAGCGTAAAATTTGAACTGCCATCAACAAATTTTACAACCGCAGCTGTGCAACGAAGGGTTGGATTGAGAAACAGTCTGGGTTTCATGTTTGTAAACAAGAATGAATTTGAGAACAAAACGCCTGAAACAAAGTACAATCGAATGGTAGGTTTGGATTTTAATCTCGCAACAAAAAATGCGCAAACTGACGGAAAATTTTTTATTCATAGAAGTTTTTCACCAATGATCTCAAATGGTGAATATGCGATGGGAAGTTTTATCGAACATAATACTCCAAAACTTGTTTATGATATAAGTTTTGAGAACATCGGTATCAATTACAGGGCGGATGTTGGTTTCGTTCCAAGAAATGGATACTATCGAAGTGAAGGTTCGCAGCAATCTGTTTTCTATCCAAAAAATAAAAGCAGCCACCTCATAAATAATTGGCGCATCGGTCCTGACTATGATATTTTTTATGGAGGATGCAGGTCTTTTCTTTAGAATTGTTTTTCAAAATACGGCCGAAATGCAGGGCGCCTTGCTTCGCTGGGATTATACTTATCTATCCGAGCCTTTTGATCCAACAAATACAGGAGGTGTTGAATTACCAGCTGGTAGCAGCTATACTTATTTCAGCAATCGCTTAGGTTATAAAAGTAATCCAAGAAATGATTTCTTTTTTGCTTTAAATACAAGTTTTGGCGAATACTTTAATGGTCACTTCGGACAATATAATACCATATGGAGTTACCGAATGAATACGTTTGGTATCATCAGCATTGATGCCAGTTATACCCGTATTAATTTACCGGCCCCCTATAGCAAAGCAGATATCTGGTTGATCGGCCCAAAAGCAGAACTTTCATTTAGCAAGAGTGTTTTCTTTAATGCATTCCTGCAATACAATAACCAGGCAAATAATTTTAATATCAATGCCCGGTTTCAATGGCGATTC
>VBAS01000323.1 GCA_005882975.1 Bacteroidota bacterium
TTCAGCCCCTGCATATTCACTGTAAAAACCGGTACTAAATGGCATAAGTGCAATAAAAAAAAGAAAGACAAGATTTATAATCAATAACCTGCGGGTATAGCTTGTTACAAATCCAAACATGCGGTGATGAACTGTCCAGTAAATGCCGATCAGCATAAAGCTTACGAAAAAACCACTGAACTTGGGTATGAGATGATTTAATTTCTGTAACAGCACTCCGTCTGTTATTTTATCATGTTCATCAGGGATCTTTATCTCGATCACAAGCAGTGTAATGGCAATAGCAAAAACAGCATCGCTAAAAAGGATCAATCTTTCCAATTGAAATTCCTTTCTCAGCTCATTATGCAGTTGCATTTTCATGGCAATAAGAATTGACCCAGAAAATTACTTTTCTTTTTTTATTTAATTCTAAGGAAAATAAAATTATAATTCATCTTCCTCCTCCTTCAATAGGGGTAAAGGAGATAATCCTCTTTTGAAACGCAGATAATTTTGCTTAATGAATTGCTGAAATTCATAATCAGTGGATAATAATGTGAACATATAGGAAGGGCGATACAGCAGCATAAAACTATCCAATGCAGAGCTGTTAAGTTGAGTAAGCCTTCGCACAAGAGCTTTTGAAAAACGATGATCAACAAATTTATCTTTCTCTTCCTCCAACAATCTTTTTTGGAATGCGGCCATGCTGCGGTTTCGCCTGAAACGGAATACGTTTATGATCTCATCCAGATCAAACCCTACGCCTGCGCCGTAATTAGAAGTATTTGTTTTTAACCCTGGCTTTTTATAGTTAAAGACTTTTGCATAGTCTTGCCGGTTTTGTATCGAATCAAGTTTGTAATCACGGGGTCTTATTTTTACTTCTTTTAATACCGGTACATTTACCTGCAATGAAATATCAAACGAAAATGGATCGGCTATTTTCATTACAGGAAATTTTATTGTTGGTTTATTGAGGTAGCTGAACCAGATAGAATCCTTTTCGGAAACTTCAACTTCGTAAAAACCTTCTGAATTAGTTACTGTTCCCCTTCCTGATGTTGTCAAAACACTTACGGACTGCATCGGGTTATTCCGGGAGCTATCATATACAATTCCTTTGATCTTATACTGGGCAGATACTGAAAAAGCAGTTAGCAGTAAGGCTAAAGAGAAAGCAGAGGTATAGAAAAAAATTTTCCGCAAATCATTTGTATTGGCAGCAAGTAACGAAAGAAAATGCAAAAGCTAATGTAAAGTCAGGAGACGAGTAGTCAGTGGTCATGCATTTGACTCACCACTTCTTCGATCACCCTGGGATAATGTTCATGTTCTAATGCATGAATACGCTGAGCCAGGGATTCAGGAGTATCAGTTTCAAGTACGGGGCAACTTTGCTGAAACAGGATCTTACCGTGATCATATATCTCATCCACATAATGAATGCTGATACCGCTTTCCTTTTCCCTGTTTGCAAGCACTGCTTCATGAACAAAATTGCCATAAAGGCCTTTGCCACCATATTTTGGCAAAAGCGCCGGATGAATATTAATGATCCTGCATGGATATTCTTTTATTAATACTGCGGGCAGTTTCCAAAGAAAGCCGGCCAGCACAATAAAATCAATTTGTCTTTCCTTCAACTCCTTTATATATGCATCTCCGTGAAAGAATCTTTCTTTTTCAATTAGCAAAGAAGGAATTTGTTCCTTTTCAGCAATCTTTAAAACACCGGCGCCCGGTTTATTGCAAACAATGAGCGAAACCTTGATTGAGGAATGTTTTGCGAAATGATCGATAATCTTTTGCGCATTCGTTCCGGCACCTGAAGCAAAAATTGCAATATGAGTGATCTTTAAGGTCTGATGTCTGATTTCCGATTTCCGACTTCCGGCTTCCGACCTCACTATTCCCATCCTCGTTCCGATCTTCTTAATATACTTTAAAAAAAATCTGTACTGCCCGAAAGGGATGCTGATCAATAAAACAGCCAAAGGCCATAGAAGGCAGATGATGATAATATATATAATGATCCAGAGCCAACCTTTTTCTATTGAAAGCAGGTTAAGGATTTTTTTTCCGGCATATCCTGTCAGGCTTCCGCCTATTGCAAAAGTGAAAAGAATGAGCAGTAGTTGCACGCCATTTACTTTCCATCTTTGTTTTAAACGATCAAACATTTTTTCTAAATAAGCGTAACAATGTCTCAATCCCTGTTACGCCTGTTTTTGATTTGCGCAAAAGTGCAGAAAAATCATTCAATGCTATTAGTTTTTTCATAAGCACATATATTACGTGTATGATTTACTGATTTATGACAAACAAAATTGAACAAGATCAATAAATATTTTTAACTGCCATGAAATGCAGGCTGGTAGCGGCTTAAAAAAAAATTATAAGCATTAGGGTTTTATTAACTTCCTTACTTATTTTTGCACCCGATCATTGATTTTTATCCACATTTTTTCAGAATCAATAGCCTCTATGCTTTGTAGTAAACCAGGTGACCGAAGATCAATACTAACTGTTCTCTCGATTTTTATTTTTTCAATATTCAATATTGTTTCAGCGCAGGATGGCAAAGCTCTTTTTATGGCCAAATGCGCAAGCTGTCATCAATTAGATAAGGACGCTACTGGGCCAAAGCTGCGTGGAATTTTGGACAGAGATCCGTATAACGGAGATATAAATAAAATTCATAATTGGGTAAGACATGTCAATACTCTCTTGACAACTGATCCATATTATATGGAGCTTAAAAGCAAAATGGGTTCAGTGATGACCCAATTTGATGAATCTGCTTTACCTGATAAGGATCTTGATGCAATTATTAAATACGCAAATACTCCAGCAGCCGCACCCACCACTATCGTTGATCCAACACATCAACCTGAAACCAATAACAACGCAGTCATCTTCGGTGTTATCTCTCTTATTCTCGCCATCATTGCGTTGATATTAATGCATGTAAACAGCAACCTGAAAAAACTGAGTGATGATGTAGAAAACATTCATCGTCCTGAGCCAGTTCCATTTTTCCGTAATAAGGTTTACATAGCCATGATCGCTATCCTGTTTTTTATTATCGGCGGTTATTATGTTACTAAGGGAGCTATTGGACTTGGCCGTCAGAAAAACTATCAGCCTGTTCAACCAATTTATTATTCGCATAAAGTACATGCTGGCATTAACCAAATCAACTGCTTGTATTGTCATGGTTCAGCATGGGAAAGCAAAATAGCCGGTATACCCGCAGTAAATATTTGTATGAATTGCCACAAAGCAATTACCGAATACACTAAGGGCCCCAAACTATATAATGAAGATGGTGATGAAATAAATGGTACAATGGAGATCGCTAAGTTGCATAAGGCAGCTGGCTTTGATCCTGCCAAACCAAACAGTTGGGATCCATCAAAAGCAAAACCAGTAGAATGGGTAAAGATTCATAATCTTCCTGACCATGTTTTCTTTAGTCATGCACAACATGTAAGAGCAGGTAAAGTGCAATGCCAGACCTGCCATGGTGAGATCACTGCGATGGATGAAGTAAAGCAAGTATCTGAATTAAGCATGGGCTGGTGCATCAACTGTCATCGTCAAACAAAAGTTGATTTTAATTACGATAGCACGAAAGGAAATAAGTTTTATAGCATCTATGAAAAATTTCATAACGATATCAAAGCGGGTAAAATGGATAGTGTAAGAGTAAAAGATATTGGTGGGTTGGAATGTCAAAAATGTCATTATTAAAGTAACAATAAAGATCCCCGGATATGACAAAAAAGTATTGGCAAAGTTTTGGTGAAATAAATGATCCCGAACAATTTCAGGAGCGTATCTAAGATGAGTTTAAAGAAGAGTTGCCGTTTGAAGGTTTCGATGATAAGCGACTGATAGATGCTAAAGCACCACGCAGGGACTTTTTAAAATATCTCGGTTTTAGTACCGCTGCCGCTACATTGGCTGCAAGTTGTAAGATACCTGTAAGAAAGGCTATTCCTTATGCTAATAAACCTGAGAATCTTATTCCGGGTGTAGCAAAATATTACGCTACTACTTATGTACAGGATGGCGATGTAATTCCTGTTGTTGCCAAAGTAAGAGATGGCCGTCCAATAAAGATCGAAGGCAATGAACTTTGTTCATTTACAGGCGGAGGAACATCAGCAAGATCACAGGCTTCGGTGCTTGACTTGTATGATATGTTTCGTTTGAAATTTCCTCAGCAAAAAGCAAAAGACGGTTCATTCCAGGAAGTTCCAACTTTTGAACAGTTTGATAAATTAGTTGGCGATGCAATAGCTGGCTTAAATGGTACATCTGTTGTGTTGCTTACCGAAACAATTGTTTCTCCAACATCAAAACAAATTATTTCAGAGTTTCTTGCAAAATATCCCGGCAGCAAGCATGTACAATATGATGCTGTTTCATATAGTGGAATGTTGCTTGCTAATGAAGCAAGTGGTTTCGGTAGAAAACTTCCTTCTTATAAATTCGATGCTGCAAAAGTTATTGTAAGCCTCGGCGCTGATTTTCTTGGAACGTGGCTAAGTCCTGTTGAGTTTGCAAGAGCTTATTCAAAAGGTCGCAAGATAGATGAGAAGAATCCGCAGATGAGCAAGCATTACCAGTTTGAAAGTTTTTTAAGTATGACTGGTTCTTGTGCTGATGAACGTTTTACTCATCGTCCATCTGAAACAGCTTCTGTTGCTCTTGCCTTATTAGCAGCATTAGACGGAACTGTTACTGCGCCTGCCATTGCTGATGCAAAACTCAAACAAGGAATTGCAAAAGTTGCCGCAGATCTGAAAGCTAATAGCGGCGCTACATTGGTTGTTAGTCGCAGCAATGATATGAATGTGCAGGTAATAGTAAATGCTATTAATAATGCAATTGGAGCTAATGGTAAAACAATTGATTGGTCGGTTCCTGTAAACTATCGCCAGGGGATTGATAAAGACATGGAAGATCTCATTGCCCAAATGGAAGGCGGACAAGTAGGAGCTTTATTGATTCATAATGCAAACCCTGCGTATAGTTATTATAATGCCGATAAATTTAAATCGGCATTAAAGAAAGTAAGACTGTCTGTTTCTTTCAGTAGTAAAATGGATGAA
>VBAS01000324.1 GCA_005882975.1 Bacteroidota bacterium
TTTAAATGTTTTACCAGGGCCATCAGGTTTTTCATTGAACAATGCTTCAGCATACGTAAGTAGGATGCCCGCATCTTTTCCTTTGCTGAAATCCAATTCCGGGTATGCATTTGTATAATAAGATTGATCAAGCAGGAATGTTGCTTTGGTATTTGCCGGGATCGTAATTGATTTTTGTATTCCCGGGAATCCATCAGGAATTGTAATTCCATCTGTCCTTCTTATTGTAGCAAAGCGTTGAATCCTTAATTCCATCGGTGGTAATGTGGAAGGTACCAACATCCAGTCAGCAATATCAACAGCACCTTTTGGAGTGCCACCACGCCAGCCAACTCTTATAGCATTGGGCCATGCATCATCATTAAAATCATTTTTTGTCCAGCCATCCGGCATTTTATTCATATCAACCAACTCTCCCGGACCGGCAACATAGTAAGTATTATAACCGATGCCTGTTAATGGAGTGTATGCACTATTCTTATAGCATTTCCAGGTTGTATTTGTATTTATTGTCTCTTCTTGTTTTGTATTGCCCTGCATTAAAAATCCTGTTCTGTTTGATATCTGTCCTTCTGGTCTGTATTCACCTTCATTCCAAACTGTAGCCGCAATAATATTATTTCCATTGATCAAATAAGGAGCAATATCAATTGTAGCAAAATTCCAGTGAGCTAGATCATTTCTTGCAGGACCCAGTGAAACAAATTTTTCGTTAATGATCAGCACATACCGGTTATCTGCAGTAACATGAACAGTAAAAGAATCAGGTTTTTCCGTTAACCAAATTTTTTTTCTGAAATAATATACACCATAGGTTTTCGCCGGTGCATCCGGTGCAGTGATCCAGTTGGCCGACCAGGTTTGTTTTAATAAAGATGGATTGATCGTTTGTGACTTCGCTATGCTAAAACTTATAACGAAGAAAATAAAACCAATAAATCTTTCTTTCATAGATGAATTTTACTTCGATACTTCAAAATGATATTTGCCTGAATTCACTTTTAAAATAACATATCCATTTTCTAAGCCGGTCACCTGCAAATCCTTTGACGAGGAAACAGCATTTCCATTTTCTGTTATCGCTTCTTTATTAGAAGCAGGCACAAACACAGTTGCAGTCGTGTTCGCGGGAATTTCAATGTCCATAATTATTTTATTGCCCTCTAATTTCCATCCGCTGCTGGCTTTGCCATAATAAGTCTGCAAACTTGCAGATGCATTCGTTAAACCACCGCCAATATGCGGTTGAATTTTTATATGCTTGTATCCCGGTGCATCATCATACGTATCCAAACCTGCAACAACACGATACATCCAATCGCCAATGGCCCCATAAGCATAGTGATTAAATGAATTCATAGATGCAGGTTCAAATGTGCTGTCAGGATGAATGCCGCCCCATCTTTCCCATATGGTAGTGGCTCCCATTTTTACAGGGTACAACCATGATGGATAAGTTTCCTGCATCAGCAATGTGTAAGCAACATCAGTTTTACCAAAACGATTTAATACATGGCATAAATAAGGCGTTCCTAAAAAACCAGTAGTAAGATGATTACTATAGCTTTTTATATTCTCCACTAGTTTATCTACTGTTTGTTCACGTAAATTCTCTGGAAGCATATCAAAATTTAAAGCCAGCACATAGGCAGTTTGCGTCCCTGACACCAATCTTCCATTTGCGGTTACATATTCTTTTAAAAATGCATCCTTTACATTTTTCAACAATGCAGTGTATTTATCAGCATCTTCATTTTTACCCAACACTTTTGCTGTATTGATCATTATTTGTACAGAGTTGGCAAAAAAACATTGAGCTATCATATATTTATCTGTCACGGCCGATCTTCCATCATTATCATCGAACGGACGATAGAATAACCAATCACCAAAATGAAAACCCGTGTTCCATAAATAATTTTTACTTGCTTTTTCCATATAACCAACCCAAGCTGCCATGCTATTATACTGGGTCTCTAATATTTTCTTATCACCATAAGCCAGGTACATATTCCATGGAATGATCGTAGCGACATCGGCCCAGCCTGTTGCGCCTCCGGCACCGGGACCAAGTACATTTGGAATAACAAACGGAACACTGCCTGTAGAAAACTGATCTGCTTCAACATCACGCAGCCATTTAGCAAAAAAATTATTGACGCCAAAATTGAAGGAAGCTGTTCTTGAAAATGCCTGTGCATCACCTGTCCATCCAAGACGTTCGTCTCTTTGCGGACAATCAGTGGGCACATCTAAAAAATTTCCTCTTTGTCCCCATTGAATATTATGTTGTAATTGATTGATCAAAGGATTTGATGAAACAAATGTGCCGGTTGGTTTCATATCAGAATACAATGCAACAGCAGTGAAATTCTCAGGTTTTATATCATTGACACCTTCAATTTTTATATAACGAAATCCATAAAAAGTAAAATGAGATTCAAATGCTTCTTCTCCTTTACCTGATAAAACATAAGTGGCGGTTGCATTAGCGGCCCGAAGGTTATCAATGTAAAAATTTCCTTCTTTATCCAGCACCTCCGCATGGCGAATAATTATTTTATCTCCAGCGCTACCATTTGCTTTAACTATTACCCAACCAACGAGGTTTTGTCCAAAATCTATTACCTTCTCTCCTTTTGGGGTTGTAAATATTTTTAACGGTTTAAATGTTTCATGCTTTTTTACCGGTTCGTTATAAGTGGCGAGTAAAATATCATTTGGATAATTTTGAGTTTTTACACCCGACCAGCTTCCATCATTATAGCTTGCAGTTGACCAACCTGCTTTTTCTTCCCTTGCATCGATCGTTTCTCCATGATATATTTCTGAAAAGCGAATAGACCCTGTTGATGACTTCCATGATTCATCTGAAACAATTGTTGCAGTGGTACCATCAGAGTAATTTATATCAAGCTGAAATAATACTCCTGTCTTTTTACCATAGATATCTTTATTTCCACCCCAGGCGAGGAAACCACGGTACCAACCATTGCCGACTACAACTCCTATTGCATTATTTCCTGTTGTAACAAGATTGGTTACATCATAAACCTGGTATTGCAATCTTTTTTTATAACTCGTCCAGCCGGGAGTTAAGTAAGCATCACCCACCCGCTTTCCATTTATCTGCGCTTCATACATACCATGTGCGGTGACATAAACAGTAGCGGATTGACGAAGAAAATTGTTTCCTGAAATATTGTGCTGGCCGGTTAATTGAATCTTCAACAAAATCGGCTTCGATCCATTTTGCTTTCCAATCAGTGGAACTCATCATTGCAGTTTGAAAAAATGCAGGTTCACTCGATGCTGAAGCTTTTCCATTATTATCCCAAACTCTTACTTGCCATGTATATTTTTTTCCAGATTGTAATGCAGTGCCTGCATAAGGCACCTGTACGGATTTATCAGAGGTGATCTTCCCACTCTTCCAAACTGCTCCTTTTGAACTATTAACTGTTATTTCATAAGCAGTTTGAGAAATATTTCTTTGCTCACTCACCAATTGCCAGCTAAAACGAGGCTGTTGAACATCAAGACCAATTGGGTCTGCCCGATTCTCCGTTAATAGGTTTACTACTTTTACCTGTGCTGAGATTGTTGTGGTAAAAAACAATAAGCCGAGAAGTAGAAAATTATTTTTTCGCATGACGCAAGCTTTGTGTGGTTTTGAAATTGCCGGGATAAGATACCCAATATAAATAAAGTTAGCAGTTATTGAATCAAAAAATGTGAATTAGATGGACACAGTAATTGATAAATGATAAAAAACATTATCAGCCATCAGTGGCTCGTATGAATTAAATTATTTTTACCTTAATACTTAAACTTGACCATTGGTTCAACTATAATAGCCCCGATAAATAAACTGCAGGTTCGGATTGCTGTATCAGTTTTTTTCTTTTGCCAGGGATTAGCATTTGCAAACTGGGCCAGTCGTATACCCGATATAAAAACATCACTGCACTTAAGCGAAGCCGGACTCGGAAGTATTTTACTTGCATTACCAGTCGGGCAATTAATAACGATGCCTTTCAGCGGAAGATTGGTTACCAGATTCGGCAGCAAGTATGTATTAAGAGTTGCCGTTGTTGGCTATGTGCTCTCACTTACAAATATTGGTTTGGTGGAAAAGCCATGGCAATTAGCATTGGCTTTATGTGCATTTGGAATATTTGGTAATATGTGCAACATCTCTGTTAACACGCAGGCTGTTCATGCAGAAGCGCTTTATAACAGGCCGATCATGGCTTCCTTTCATGGCATATGGAGTACCGCAGGTTTTACCGGTGCTCTCATTGGTTCATTAATGATGAGACTTGATATAAAACCGTACTCTCATTTTTGGATAATCGCAACCTTTGTAATTACCATGATGCTGATCTTTAATAGATTTCTTTTACTTACACCTACCAGCAAGTCAGCATCCTCATTTACAAAATTTAAAATGCCACATGGTTCGTTAATGTTATTAGGCGTGATTGCTTTTTGTTGCATGAGTGCTGAAGGATGCATGTTCGACTGGAGTGGTGTTTATTTCAAACAAGTAGTAAAAGCACAAGGTTCACTTGTATCACTTGGCTATGCCTCTTTTATGATCATGATGGCGACCGGAAGATTTACAGGTGACCGGCTTGCGCTGAAATTTGGTCGTAAAAAAATGGTTCAGTTAAGTGGGGTATTAATTTTTTTCGGGATGATGATCGCTGTATTATTTCCGACAATAGTACCAGCAACAATTGGTTTTTTAATTATTG
>VBAS01000325.1 GCA_005882975.1 Bacteroidota bacterium
ACAAGGTGGTAGAAACAACTCCTATTCAATTTATCAGGAACATGGTAAAAGAATTCGGAGCAGAGTTACATGTGTTGAATGTTGATTATGAAAGCAGGCATTTTAAACCCGAAACACCAGAAGAGTCAATGATGCTTCACACATTATTACAGGATCTGGATCCTGATTATCATTTTATCAATCACGTTGATATCGAAGATGGGATTAATGAGTTTGTGGAAGAGAACAATATTGACTTGTTGATCACAATACCCAAAAAACATAATTTGCTTGATAGTTTATTTAAACATAGCAGCACAAAAAAGCTGGTATCAGGTTCTCATGTCCCGGTAATGTGTGTTCATGAATGAGCATAAAGATCATGAAAGTCTTCGTTAATGTATTGTATAACTCACCAGCTTAGTGGTGTCACTAACATTTACTCCAAGAAATCCAACCTTAAAATAGGATTCAATAGGACCAACTCCTTTTGCATAATATTGTTTTCCACCTCCGACATTTAATATACCACCTCCAAGCGGATCATCTAATGACATCTGGTAAGTCAGTTCTATAACATTATTAAATGTTTTTCCGTTCACTGTTCGCTGGATATCTTTTGCAGATACTGTGTACTTATGATAATTATTAAATCCTCCAATACTAATTGTGTTTGTCCAGTTAGTTCCAATAGCTGAATCCTTAAGATATATTAGTTCCAATACGACACCGCCGATCACCGACTCACCATATTGCCAATAAACTCCATTTGATTTTGCCAGGTAAACCCTTTCTGCCCCCTGGGACGAACTATTATCAAACTTGTAATACCGCCTTGCATTAATAGTTGTATCTGTTCCCAATGATTTCAACGTATAATTTCCTGCTGAAGTTGATGAATAATTCCATTCTGAATTTGCAGATACCGGTTGATAATCTGTTGACGTGTTATTATTTCCGCTACCACCATTACCCCCGCTATTGCCAATAAGATCGTCAACCTCCTTTTGGCAGGAAGCCAATACAATTGCTGCAAAAACAAAAAATAAAATTCGTTTCATAAAATTTATTAGTCTAATATAATTAAAACTCTGCATTTCCCGGAGTTCTTGGAAAAGCGATCACATCACGAATATTACTCATCCCGGTAACAAACTGAACCATGCGTTCAAAACCTAATCCAAAACCTGCGTGTGGTACTGTGCCATATCTTCTTGTATCAAGATACCACCACATTTCTTCAATTGGAATATGCATTTCTTTCATTCTTTGTTCCAGCTTGTCCTGGCGTTCTTCTCTTTGTGAGCCACCAACAATTTCCCCAATGCCCGGCGCAAGTATATCCATTGCAGCTACTGTTTTCCCATCATCATTTTGCCGCATATAAAATGCTTTGATCTCTTTTGGGTAATTAGAAAGTATAACCGGTTTCTTAAAATGTTTTTCAACTAAATACCTTTCATGTTCGCTTTGCAAGTCCATTCCCCACCCGGTAATGGGAAACTGAAATTTCTTTTTCTTGTTGTAAGAACTCTCTCTTAATATATCAATTGCTTCAGTATAGGTAATGCGTTCAAAATTATTGTTGAGGATAAATTCAAGTTTCTCGATCAATCCCATTTCACTTCTTTTGTCTTGTGGTAATTGTTTTTCTTCTTCAGCCAGTCGTTGTGCAAGAAATTCGAGATCTTCTTTATTGTTTTCAATTACATGTTTGATAATATACTTAATGAATTCTTCGGCCAGGTTCATGTTGTCTTCAAGATCATAGAAAGCCATTTCGGGTTCTATCATCCAGAACTCTGCAAGATGTCTTGGAGTATTGCTATTCTCTGCACGAAACGTCGGACCGAAAGTATAGATCTCACCAAATGCGGTTGCGGCTAATTCGCCCTCAAGCTGGCCGCTTACCGTAAGGTTGGTCGCTCTTCCAAAAAAATCTTCTTTGAAATTGATGCTGCCATCTTCATTTCTTGGTGTCTTATTTTTTCCTTCATCAAAAGGCAATGTTGTTACACGAAACATTTCACCAGCCCCTTCCGCATCACTGCCAGTAACGATCGGTGTATGCATATATATAAAGCCTTTATCGTTATAGAATTTATGAACAGCAAATGCTAATGCGTGACGAATACGAAATACAGACCCAAATGTGTTGGTCCGAAAACGCAGATGTGCGATCTCTCTTAAAAATTCCAGTGAGTGCTTCTTAGGTTGTAACGGATATTTTTCTGCATCACAATCACCCAATATCTCTATCGATGTAGCATTCAGATCCATCTTTTGTCCCTTTCCTAAAGAGGCTACAAGATTGCCTGTTATTTTCAATGATGAAGAAGTAGTGATACGTTTTAATTGATCGTCATCAAATTTTCCCAAAGCAACTACTACCTGCAGGTTATTATTAGTGCTGCCATCATTTAACGCTATAAACTGGTTATTTCTAAATGTGCGAACCCATCCCATTACAGTTACTTCCTGACCTTTTGGTTCCGATCCAAGCAATTCTTTAATTCTTGTTCTTTTATTAAACATCGTAATTTTTTAAGGGGGCAAAGATAAGATTCACCAGGGAACAGAACCATGAACGGAGTCCTTCGCTTCGCTCTGGATAAACTCTGCAAAGGACGTCCAATCAAGGCTCTAATGCTGGGCCAATAATCAAAATTTGCGTTTTTAGGATTTTGCACTAATATTGTAGCGGAAAAACCGTTAAGTAAAGTACGTCCTCAAAGATTCAGTCCATCGTTGCTTCGGTTCCTTTCATTATAAATTTCAAAATAATTAGCTAATCAATTTTACCGGAAGGATGATTCCGGCCAATCAATTAAGTTCAGTGATTCAGGAAAATGTGATTAACCTCAAGTTTTTTGTATGTATGACATTCTGCAATTGAACGACATGCTCGTTCCCGAACTGCTGGATATTGCCGAGCAGTTAAAGATCCCCAATGCGAAGAAATTCAGTAAACAAGACCTTGTTTATAAGATCCTCGACGGGCAGGCAATAAAAGCCAGTGAGAAAAAAACTGGTGATGTTGATTATAAACATAAACGTAAACGCATAATTAAAACCTCTACAAGCCTTTCAACAGAAGAGGCAATTGTTGAAGAACCCGATAATGATAATTCTATGGCAAAAAGTTCCCGAATAGGCGGACCGAAACCCGCAGCGAAAAAAGAAGTCCGACAGGACCCCATTGGAGAGAAACCAATTTTAAAACGTGGTCGTAAAAAAGAT
>VBAS01000012.1 GCA_005882975.1 Bacteroidota bacterium
AAAAACGTTGAGTGATATAGAAGAAATGTTACCGCCAGAACTTTTTCACCGCATACATCACAGCACTCTTGTTAACCTTTCTCATGTAACACATTTGTTTAAATCTGATGGTGGATATATTGTTTTGGAGAACGGCGAAAAGCTAGCCGTATCAAAATCAAAAAAAGATGGTTTGATGGAAAGATTGGGCTTAAAAAAAGATTAAACTGCGAGAAAAATTATTTCATATGAAATTCATGATATTTTTTTTGCTGATCTCTGCTATTGCCACGAAAGGATCAGCCCAAAAAATTATGCTGTTAAATGACAAGCTGAAGGCGAATAGTGAAGCCCTGCCGGTTAAAATGAGAGGCGGTTCTATGATTAAATTTGATTTCGGAATATATAAAACCGTTTCTGCAAAAGGCGGATTGACAACGACTAAATCGAAATCAAAACTTTTTAGTTCAGTGGAAAGATCTGAGTCTAAACAAAAGTCCTCTGTAGTAATAACCGGTAATGAACCTGATACCGCAACCATAAACATTTCACTCAATATACAATCGGAAGAAGTCAGGCAGATGGTTCTATCCTTTTCTAAAGACCGGGTGGCCTGGGAAAGAGAAGAAGATCCATCGAAAATTAAACAAACAAGGAACCTGGTTGCACTTATTACCACGAACCGGGATACTGTTACCTGGAATTTTATTTATGTGTCCCGGGAAAGTACTACAAAAACAGATCAGGATGAAAGTTTTGCATTTGTAACTGATGGCAATAAAAGATTCGACATAAAAAAAGTAACTGTATGGGATAATGGAAAGTCACCTACACTTTATTCTGTTGTAGGATTTGAATTTTATTCAGATGGTGTAGTTGTAGCTGCTGTGCAGAATCCTATGGATACCTTTCAGAAAAAGTTTGTGTGGCTGAAAAATGACCTGGATGAATATATGAAGCTGATACTGGCATCAGCTTCGTCCGTCTTGTTTAGTTTCACCAATCAGTTACCGGACTAAACAATTCATTCATCCTGCCAGCAATACCTGCCACGCCTCTCTCACTTTTCCTTCTGCCAGTAATTTTTTTGCATAAGCATGCAATTCTTTTTCCATATCATCAGGATTCAAGCTGTAGTACTGAATGATATTTTTTAGATGAGTATCATCAAATGATGGTTCAATGATCGGCACTTCTCTTACATTGGCCAGATGTCCCAGATCATTTCCAGTAAGTATATCACTGTTGCGGATACTTTCAGGTAAAGCATCAACACCAATTCCTAATTCAGTATTTGGTTTTGGAACCATAAATAAATTCGATTCATCTACCTTAGAATACCAATCACCGCCCAGTCTTGCTATGTGATGGATCTTTCGCTGGTCTATTTTTTTATGCTCATCTAATAAGCTATCATCAATATGCATTCTCAACACTTCACATATTACAAGATTGCCTGCGCCACCTTCTGTACCGAGCGGTTTTACTTCAAGCACTTTGCATTCCATCTTTACTTTGCTTTCTTTTACCATTGGTGGCTTAACCAATGTGGCTGGTTCAGTGGTAAATCCTGCCTTTTCAAATTCATTCATTTCTTTTGGATACTCACAACTTGCCAATGAAACCTGGTGAACCATTTCATAAGTAACAATATTTACCACAACTTCCGGTACCTCCATTACATTTTCAAGTGTATGCTTGGTCGTGTTATCTCTTACTCTTCGTGACGGAGAAAAAATAACAATCGGCGGATTGGAGGAAAACAAGTTAAAGAAGCTGAATGGGCTAAGATTTATGTTGCCGGTCTTGTCAATTGTTGAAGCAAAACAAACCGGCCTTGGCGCCACAACATGTAGCAGGTAATATTGTTTTTCTACTGTGTTTAAATCTTTCAGGTCGAAGATCATAGATCAAATTAGAAAACAAATATCCGTAAAGATGGAATCAAAAACTTTGAAACGGTTAGAATCCTTTCAACCCGTCTCTTTGCCATTTATAAATTCTTTTAGAGCTATGTAACTTAAATTATCTCATCTTCGTTATACGAAAGAATTCGTTAGTCATTTAAAACAAAAAACCAATTAATCATGAGAAAGATCTCTTTATTTATGCTGGCAATCATGGCCGTCGGCTTTTCAACAATAGCTCAAAAGAATGATAAGTACGACGACAAGGATAGAATAGAGGGCAGCGGTAATGTGATCACCAAAGACATTTCTGTAAAGTCTTTTGATGAACTGGATGCCAGTGGCGTTTTTAATCTTCAACTATCACAAGGTGATAAGGAAACATTAAGGATAGAAGCTGATGATAACCTGATGGATCTGTTCATTATTGAAAATGAAGCATCAACTCTTACGATCAAAATGAAAAAGAATTCAAACTTCAACAGTAAAAAGCAATTGAAAGTTTATGTCACGTTCAAAACTTTAAAAAGTATGAACCTCGGCATGGTAGGCGGTACTTCATCTGATGAGAAACTAAATTTTGCAGATCTGAAATTAAAGAATCAAAGTGTGGGTTCTGTAAGTCTCAACATGACATTACAAACGCTTAACATGGAAAATCAAAGTGTAGGATCAGTGAAACTTGAAGGCAGCGCTGAAAATGCTGTAGTAAAGAATAATAGCGTTGGCAGTATCAATGCAGGAAATTTTGTTGTACAAAAAATGGATATTGAAAATAACGGCGTTGGCTCCGCCACCGTCAATGCAGAAAAAGAATTGAAATATTCAGATTCTTTTCTTGGTAAAGTGAGTAACCGTGGAAATGCAACCGTGAAAAAGAAAAACAAAGTGGTGATATAAGAGAAGATCGAAAGTCCAGAGCGGAGATCGAAATGAAACAACTTCGGTTTCCGCTTTTTATTTTTTATTTTTCAAAATACTCCAATCTGTTTCTTCAGCCAATATAGTATTGCTTAGTTTACCCAACGCGTCAATTTCCATATCAACCACATCATTTGGTTGCAACCATTGCTCGGTATAATTTGGATCATTGAGTTTCCCTGTTCCGTTCAATTCCAAAAAACAACCAGTACCAACTGTTCCGCTCCCGATCACATCACCAGGAAAAAGATCAACACCATAAGATGCTCTTTCGATGATCTCAGCAAAGGTCCAATCCATATCAGAAAGATTTCCTTCACTTACCTGCACGCCATTTACCGAGCACTTCATCGAAAGGTTCCAGCTTTTACCAACATGATTTTCCTTACACGGCACCACAAATGCTTCCAACTCTTCCAATGTAACCAACCAGGGCCCGATGGGAGTAGAAAAATCTTTTCCTTTTGCCGGTCCAAGATTTAATAACATTTCTTCCATCTGTAATTTTCTTGCACTCAGATCATTCATGATCATCAACCCCCCGATATATTCATCCGCTTCTTCCGCTTTTATATTTCTACCTTGTTTACAAATAACGATCGCTGCTTCCAGTTCAAAATCCAGTTTTTCAAAATGATCGGGCATACAACGAACATCACCGGGTCCCTGTATGCTATGATGATTGGTAAAATAAAAAACAGGGTACTGGTCAAACTCCGGTATCATTTCTACCTTGCGATTTCTTCTTGCCGCAGCTACATGCTGACGAAATGCATAACCATCACGACAAGAACCCGGAAAAGGCACCGGCGCCAGTAATTCCAATTCACTTAATGGCATTCCTTTGCTGCTGATCCTCTCTCCTTCACGCAACATCATTTCTCCTGCTTGTGCGACTGCATATGATTCTTCCCAATAATTCAGGAACAACCCCATGCTGTTTGGAAGGTCAGGATGCAGCACTTCCATATCATAAACAAGATCACCGATCAATACTCCTAACCTGTCATGTCCATCCTGTAAATAAGAAACTAATTTCATCGAATAAGTATTTAGTGGCGCAAGATAAATTTTATTATGAACCAAACAGAAGGAATTCTATTAAGCTTTTCTTGCGACGCTCCGTTCAAATTTCTATTAAGCATTGAGCAATTGCGTCGCAGTTTACCCAGAGCGAAGCGAAGGGTCGCACTCTTGTGCATTCTAATCCTATTCAGCCATATTTTACTAACTTGTCGATATGAGAATAAGACTCACCATTGCTGTCATTTTCTTATTTGCGTTCACAACAAAACAGCCAGAAACAAATTCCTGGATCCGCATCAATCAACTCGGTTACCAACCAGGTGGAGTAAAAGTGGCAGTATGGTGCAGTAAGCAGGAATTAGTAATTAGCAATTGGGAATTAGTGGATGCTGCATCAAAGAAAATTGTTTACTCTTCAAAACCCGGAAAAACATTTGGTGCTTATGGTCCCTTCAAACAAACATGTCGTTTAAACTTTTCTTCTTATAAAAAGCCGGGCAAATATTATTTGCAAGCCGGAGGAGCAAGGTCACCCGAATTTGAAATTGGAGATAATGTATATAAAGGCACCGCAGATTTTTGTTTACGGTATATGCGTCAGCAACGCAGTGGCTTCAATCCTTTTTTAAAAGACAGTTGCCATACACATGATGGTTACATATTGTATGGCGAAAAAGCAGGGATAAAAGACAGCACACATATTGATGTTACGGGTGGCTGGCATGATGCAAGTGATTATTTGCAATACAGTACAACATCGGCCAATGCAACTTATCATCTGCTTGCCGCATACAGAGATTTTCCAAATGTTTTCACTGATGAAAAATTAGCCAATGGCCTTGATGGAAAAAATGGAATGGCCGATGTACTCGATGAAGCAAAATGGGGGTTGGACTGGTTATTAAAAATGCATCCGAAAGATGGTTGGATGTTTAATCAGGTTGGTGATGATAGAGATCATATGGGAATGCGGATACCAAAAGAAGACACCAATTATTATGGTAAAGGATTAGAAAGACCGGTATATTTTATTAGTGGCGAACCTCAACAGCGGGGAAAGTTTATGAATAATACAACCGGTACTTCATCAACAGCTGGAAAGTTTGCAAGTTCTTTTTCCCTTGGCGGAAATATTTTTAAACAATTCGATTCAGTTTATGCAAATAAACTAATGAGCCATTCACTTTCAGCGATGGACTTTGCATTTTCAAAGCCAGGAGTATCGCAAACAGTTTCGGTCAGATCGCCCTATATATATGCAGAAGATAATTGGACTGACGATATGGAGCTGGCATCTGCTTCTATTTACAACGCGTTGGAGTATTTTTTGGGAAGTAATAAAAAAGCACAATCTGATTATCAGGGATTGATAAAAATGTACCTGGACTCTTCTTATAGTTATTCTAAAATTGAAAAAATAACACCTTGGCTTGGTGCTGATACGGCTAAGCATTATCAATGGTATCCATTCATCAATGTTGGCCATTATGAGTTAGCAAAGCAATTAAAAGATAAAAGACGAGACACTATTATTAATTTTTACAAAGAAGGAGTCAATCGTGTGTGGACCAAAGCAAAACAAAATGCATTCTATCGCGGCATTCCTTTTATCTGGTGCAGTAATAATTTGACTACTTCATTTGCTATTCAATGTTACTGGTACAAACAATTAACTGGCGATAAAACATTTGATGAATTAGAGCAGGCAAATTTTGATTGGCTTTTTGGCTGTAATCCCTGGGGTACAAGTATGGTTTATGGTTTGCCATCATGGGGTGATACTCCTATTGATCCGCACTCTGCATTTACACATTTAAAAAATTACCCGATCGATGGGGGCTTGGTTGACGGCCCGGTTTATACAAGTATTTATAAAAATCTTATCGGCATCCAACTTTATCAGCCTGATGAGTATGAAGAATTTCAAAGCGATCTTGCTGTTTATCATGATGACTATGGAGATTACAGTACCAATGAACCAACAATGGATGGAACTGCATCATTGATCTACTTATTAGCTGCAAAAGAAGCGGCCCCCTCTAAATCTCTCCCGAAGGGGAAGACTTCCGTACAGTCATCAGGAAAGAAATTTTCTTATAGTCACGGTGGAATTATTCGTGGCGATTCAACAAAGAAAAAAATTGCTTTAGTATTTACAGGACATGAATTTGCAGAAGGCGGCAATTTTATCGCCAATACATTGCAACAACAAAAGATAAAAGCATCTTTCTTTTTTACAGGTACATTTTATTACAATTCTAAAAATGAGAAATTCATTAACCAATTAGCAAAGAATGGAAATTTTTTAGGTAACCATTCTTATGCCCATTTATTGTATTGCGATTGGAATAAAAGAGACAGTCTCTTAGTTAGCAAATCAGAATTTATGAATGACCTTTTTGGTTCAATGGAACGATTAGGTCATATCAGCGATAAGGCGGGTGATCCCCCATCTCTTCAAAGATCACAGTACTATTTTTTGCCGCCATATGAATGGTATAATGATACGATCTCGGCATGGTGCAAGGAATTCAATAAGCAACTCATCAATTATACTCCCGGTACACTTAGTCATGCTGATTATACAACATCAAAAGACAAGAACTACCGCAGCAGCGAAACGATCTATAATTCAATAATAGATTATGAAAGATCAAAACCCAATGGATTAAATGGATTTATTTTGCTGATGCATATCGGCGCAGGGCCTGACAGAAAGGATAAATTTTATACCCGTTTACCCGAGCTGATCAAATATTTAAAGCAAAAAGGCTATCAGTTTCAGACAGTTGACGGACTGCTAACGATTGATTAAAATCAGAAAATACCGCTCATAAAAACATACTTACTATTGACCATTCACTCCTCACGTTTCTTATCTTTGCGCCTTTAAGAAATACTGTATGCAATTCGAAAAAATTCATAATAAAGGGCAGGCACAGTTGTTCAAAAACCCTTACCTGGAAATGCTTACCAAAACGCATCCGTTGATGATTTGGGGTATGTATACACCAGTAATGATCTACATGTTGTATTACAGCGGTAATAGTCTTGATTTCTCAACAACCCGTATCATACTTATTTTTTTAGGGGGGATGCTTTTCTGGTCATTCTTCGAATACCTTGCTCACCGTTTTTTATTTCACATGGTAGCAAACAGTGGGCGGGCAAAAAAATTTGTATATACCCTGCATGGCAATCATCATCATTATCCAAGAGATAAGCAGCGTTTGTTCATGCCGCCGGTACCAAGTCTTATTCTTGCCTCCGCAATTTTCGGACTGATGTATCTCTTGCTCAGGCAATTTACATTCATGTTCTTTCCTGGCTTCTTATTAGGTTATCTTATGTATGGCACCATGCATTATGCTATCCATGCATGGAACCCGCCTTTTAAATGGATGAAAGGATTATGGAGAAATCATCATCTTCATCATTACAAGAATGAACACAATGGTTATGGCGTAAGTTCCACCATCTGGGATCATGTATTCGGTACCATGTTCGATCTTAAAAATGAAAAAGAAGATAAAGAGAAAGTGAAGGACCTGATGTTTGAGAAGAAGTGATTATGTAGCCAGCTCTATTGCTACTATTTGGCTTTACTTGCGTCGCACTCTTGTACTGCAATAATTCTATTCAACTTTTTGTTCTCACAGAATCCACAGAATTTCACAGAAATTTTTATCCCTGAACATCTGTGTCATCTGTGAGCCTTTGGCTATTCACCATTTTTCATCATCATTTATGTTTTCATCATTACGGTATTCCTGACGTGATCTTATTTTCTGCAACTCTCTTTCTATGATCAGATCAGTAATAATATTAGCTGCATCAAAACCCTGGTTCTCTTTAAGCAAATGTTTAAGTTTTGATTCATTTACATCCACCCTGTATAATATTGATACCAGCTTTTGGAAATCAGATTGAATCAGATAATTAATATGAGTTGAGAGATGTTCTTTTAACAAGTCAAAAGAAATATTTTCCGGCAGATCGAGCTCCAGCGATTGTCGGAGTATCGGGATCAAACCTGTATTGATCTGTGTCATCTGGGAGTTTAAAATTTTTCCATTACGCCAAGATTAAACAAAGCAAAATCATATTTCACAGGATCATTTTTATCTAATCTCCTTAAAGCATCAGTAAGTTCTATTGCTGCTGGCCAATCTACCTGTTTTCTTTTTAGCAATCCTAATTTTTTTGAAACTCTTGCCACATGTACATCAATTGGACAAATAAGTTGTGAAGGAGAAATATTTTTCCATAAGCCAAAATCTACGCCCTTGTTGTCATTTCTCACCATCCATCTTAAAAACATATTTAATCTTTTGCAGGTTGATCTTTGCAATGGAGAGGAAATGTGTTTTTCCGTTCTCTTTAGATGTTCTAATGAAAAAAAATATTTTTTGAAATGAGTTAAACCATGTTCAGTATCAAGACCGGGAATAGGAAAAAATGCAAACTCTAAAGAATCATGTTTCGAAAAATGCTGATGAAGAAACTCAATAAAGTAATAAAGATCGTCTTCGTGAAAAGTGCGGTGTTTAAACCCTTTAAGCTTTTTCAGCTCAGTTGCTGAATGATCTTGTACGAATGCAAATGGAGAATTATCCATTCGCTGCAGTAATTCTTTACTTTTTCTAATGATCGTCGTCCTGTTTCCCCAGGCAAATACTGCCGCAAAGAAACCTGCGATCTCTATATCTTGTTTTTTAGTAAATAGATGAGGGATTGATACGGGATCATTTTCAATAAATGCCGGCTTGTTGTATTCTTTTACTTTACTATCTAAAAATTGCTTTAGGTGCACCGGCATCATGCAAATTTAATCAGCCATTCTAAGAAAGATGACTTTTAAAATTTACGATAATGCCGGCGCTATAATTTTTAGACAGGATTCTGGCCGCGGATAAGACGTAATAATATCGCAATTACGGCTATCACCAATAATATGTGAATGATAGAGCCAGCGTGAAAAACGAAAAATCCAAGTAGCCAGCCTATGATAAGTATCACAGCTACTACGTACAAAAGTGAACCACCCATAGTTTTAAGTTTTATATGGGAAACTTTACAATGACCATACCAAAATAGATCAACCAATTGCTTTTGCAAGGTCGCCGATCAGGTCATCCGCATCTTCGATGCCGACACTTAAGCGGATCAATGAATCAGTTAATCCATTCTTTATTCTTTCTTCTTTTGGTATGGATGCATGTGTCATCGAAGCAGGATGATTGATAAGACTTTCGACACCACCTAAGCTTTCTGCCAATGAAAAAAGTTTTGTAGATGACAGTACTTTCATAGCCTCTTGAACGCTATCATTTTTTAAAACAAAACTGAGCATGCCACCAAAATCTCGCATTTGTTTTTTTGCGATCGCATAACCAGGATGATCTTCAAAACCCGGCCAATATACTTTTCCAACTTTGGGATGTTTTTTTAGCCAGTGTGCAATTTTTGCCCCATTCTCACAATGGGCTTTCATTCTTACATGCAATGTTTTAATTCCACGTAATACAAGAAAGCAATCCATCGGTCCCGGCACTGCACCACAACTTTTTTGAAGAAAATATAATTTATCTCTTAGTTCAAGATCATCCATCATTAGCGATCCTTGTATCACATCGCTGTGCCCGCCAAGATATTTTGTTACGGAATGCATTACAATGTCTGCACCCAGATCAATAGGGTTTTGTAAATAAGGTGATGCAAAAGTATTATCAACTGCCAGTAAAATTTTTTTAGGTTTTGTGAGAGCAGCAACTGAAGCAATATCAGTAATATTCATTAACGGGTTTGTAGGAGTCTCTAACCAAACAAGTTTTGTTTTGCCTGTTATGGATGCAGAAATATTAGAAGCCTTTGTTGTATCAACATAAATAAATTTAATACCGAATTTTTCAAACACTTTTGTAAACAAGCGATAAGTTCCTCCATACATATCATTGCCGCAGATCACTTCGTCACCGGGCTCTAATAATTTTATTACTGCATCAGTGGCAGCTACACCACTGCTAAATGCCAACGCATATTTTGCATTTTCAATTACTGCAAATGCTTTTTCCAAGGCTGTACGTGTTGGGTTCTGGCTGCGGGCATATTCATAACCTTTGTTTTTGCCAGGAGCTTCCTGCACATAGGTGCTTGTTTGATAGATAGGGGTCATTATGGCGCCGGTAGACGGATCAGGTTCGGCGCCGGCATGTATATACTTTGTTGCTTCTTTCATGTTTGAATTTTGAATGTCTGCAAAGATGTGAAATATCAGGCAAATCGTTATTTACCATTCATCATCGATAAAATTTCACTTAACAAAGACTTAACGGACAAAATTGGATCGGGTGAAATCATGCTTCAACTAATTGAAAATATTTTTGAAGACCGTTTTTTAATGCTTTAGAAGTATTAGGATTTCTTTTTACCCTCTTACAAAATAACCTGGCGTTACCGATGACAGACAAACAGCTTTTCTCACGCAGGTAATTACTATAATTTGTACTCAGTCAGAATTTCTTAATCAAAAAAAGTATAAACCATGAAAAAGTTAATAATCTTAACCTGCCTGTTTGCCGCTCTTAGCGCAACCGCATCCAACCCTCCGGAAGTGAATGAAAAAGTTTTAAAAGCATTTGGCGAAACATTTATGAAGGCCACAGAAGTTGTATGGCATGAAGTACAAAACTTATATGAGGCGAGTTTTAAACAATCCGAAATAATTTCAAGAGCGATCTATGACCAGGATGGCAACCTGCTTAGAACAACCCGTTATTATTCGCAAGAAAATCTTCCCATTAATATTCTGACAAAACTACAAAAGAGATACGCAGGCAAATCGGTTTACGGAGTCACAGAATTATCTTCGGGAGAAGAGGTATCCTATCATATAACAATGCAGGATGAAAAGAACTGGTACATAATCAAAGCAGATAATTGGGGAGGCCTTGAACTTGAAAAAAAGTACAGGAAAGCTTAGTTCTGAAAGTTTATAACACTAGTAGATAAGGTGAAATTTAAATAAGCCGTTTCGCTTTTGTGAAATGGCTTATTTATTTAAACAAAAAGGAAGAAGAGAGGTAACGCCAGTCATAATTGTCTGCATCATGTGCAGACCTTGCTTCGATCTTTTTATTTAATACTTCGGGTTTCAGGATCTTTTCATCAACAAGTATTTTTTTTGCATCGGTGATCAGCTCTTTTATCTTTTCGTTTTGTATCCATTGTTCTTGTGGTGGTTCAAAACCTGTTTTATCTCGTCTCCATGTTATTTCGGCGGGCAGGCTCTTTTCCATATTCTTTCTTAATAACCATTTTGTCCAACCGTTCCTGATCTTAAAGTTTGCAGGCAATGAAAAAATAAATTCTACCAATTCATGATCCAGGAATGGTAAACGAACTTCCCGGCCATGTGCCATCGAGTTTCTGTCAGCATAACGAAGTAATTCTTCTAAGCCGTGCATGCATGTATTGAAATATAAAACTCCGTTAAGGCTGAAGATCTCCGGTGTGATGTAATAAGCTTCCTTACTTTGTAGTTGAGTAAAATCTTTTGTGAGGTCTTCATGTCTTAATGCATTCAATAAAAAATGTCTTTCTAAAAAAAGAGTGGCAAACTCAGGGAATAATGCAGCTACCCGGTTCCTCCAACCAAATTTATCAGGGATGCCTAATTCTTTCGCTGCGTTCAATTCATTACTTGATATAAGTTTTCTTTTTCTGAAAAGCTCCTGCCAATACCATTTGTAGTATTTATGATAACCTGCTAATGTTTCATCAGCACCCTGGCCATCCAATAAAACTTTTATGCCATTTTGCTTAGCTAATTCATACACTTTATACTGGGCATAAATACTGCTTGAGCTAAAGGGCTCTTCCTGGTAATAAAAAAGTTTCTCCAGATCATTATGTAATGTAGCTGCATCCGGTGTGACAGTGAAATGCTGCAAATGAAATTTATCAGCAACAAGTTTAGCAAACATTGATTCATCTTTTTCGAAGCCGGGGAAGACGGAGGTAAAGGCTGTCAGCGGTGAGTTGTGAGAAGTAAGTGAATGCAACGTTGCAATTATGGATGAGCTATCCAATCCTCCGCTTAAACTTGTGCCAATCGACACATCACTTCTCAATCTACGTTGTACGGATCGGTGGAAAAGAAAACCAAATTGTTCGATCGCATCGGCATCAGAGATCTTTTTATTTTCATTCTCTACATCAATATCCCAGTAATTGGAAATTGAAAGAAAGGATGCGGCGGGTAATTTGGAAATATTTTCAAAAAAAGTTTCTTCTGGGATATTTGGATTATCTACATAACCGATCGTTAAATAATTAAAAAGCAGTTTTAAGTTCACTTTTCTTTCAATACCGGCGGCCCACAACGCTTTCATTTCCGATGCAAAGACAAATTGTTCATTATCTAAAAAATAAAAAAATGGCTTCTCGCCGAACCTGTCCCTTGCTGCAAAAAGGGCTTTTTCTTTTTCATCCCATACGGCAAAAGCAAACATGCCATCAAAATGATCAACACATTCATTTTTCCAGCAATCATATGCAGCAACGATCACTTCAGTATCAGATCTTGTAAAAAAAGAGTAACCTTTTTTTTGGAGTTCTTCTTTTATCTCAATGTAATTATAGATCTCACCATTGTGAATGATCGTGTAGCGATCGAGATAATGCATTGGTTGATTGGCAGCGTTGCTAAGATCAATGATAGCAAGCCTTCGATTTCCTAAAGCAGCTGTTGAATTGAACCAATGGCCTTCAGCATCTGGTCCGCGGTGTGCCAGTGCATCCGTCATTTTTTTTACACGATCTGCTGTGACAAGTGAGCTATTATTGGATATAATGCCTGCTATTCCGCACATACATGTAAAGTAAGTAAATTAAAAGCGAATGTCTTATAGATGACCAGATGCTCAGAGATAAAGCTTCTGTGTAAATCCGTAGAATCTGTGAGAAGATCTGAGACGAGTTGTTTAAAAACTTACGGGGAGTTTTGTTTTTACATCATCCCAAATAAAGATCAGCGTTGTACTTTTGTCTGATTTTTTTTCGCAAGCGATCGTGAAGTATTCTATAGCGAGGTTTGTTTTTTCAACTGGCACTTCAAATTGCATCATGTCTTTTTGCCTGTTTTGTTCAAGACCCCAGCTGTATAAATTTGAATTGAGAACAAGTGTCCATTTTGTTTCCTGCGGAATACAATATAAAATATAACGACCAGGTTTTACGGTTTTACCCGCAACAGTTGCCGTGGAAAAAAACTCTATTTCTGTAGCTTCATTTGCACCGAGTCGCCAGGGCACATCATATTTCACAAGGCCACCGAAAATTTGCCTTCCTTGTTTTTGAGGACGACTGTAAATGATCCGCATTAAGGGAGGCGCATTCGTTTTGCCTGCCATTTTTAATAATGGATAATCAGTAGGGAAATACACCATATCCATTGGTGAACGGTCGGGATTGGTATAGTTGCTGGCAGGGGGAAGCACTTTTACAGTCGCATCTGATTTTGTGGGTGTGTCATTACCGGCAGATTTTTTTTCCCGTTCAGTGCAACTGAAAAATACAATTGACACCAGTGCAGCTAATAAAGTTTTTTTCATAGCTTTTTTATAACGTGATTGGCAGGCTTACTTTCATTTGTTCCCAGGCAATGATCAGTGAAATTCCGGTGGCCGATTTATCAAATAACATTGACATGCTTTCAACAACCTCATCGGTTTTTTGCACGGGCACGTCTATTCTAAGCACATCTTTTTTTGAATCGTATTTAAAAGCGCCCCATGTATCAGTATCGTTGTTGAGGATCATTGTCCATATATTTTCATTAACGATAGCATAAAGGGTATAGCGACCTTTCAGGACTTTTTTACCCCCGATCTTTACATCTTTATAAAATTCTATTTCAGTAGCTTCATTGGCGCCAAGCCTCCATACTTTACCATACTCCACTAGTTCACCAAAAATTTTTCTGCCTTGTTTCTGCGGACGGCTATAAAGTATCCTGGCAACAAGAGGTTCAGTCGCTTTATTTTGAATTTTAAGGATTGGATAATTGTTTGGATAATAGCTTACATCCATCGGTGATTTATCCATTTCCGGAAGCTTGGAGGATTGTGAAAAGGAAAATGTAAAGGAAATAAGTAAACAAATGAGAATGGAAGTTTTGCGCATAATGGAGGTTTAAAATGACAAAAATAACTGTTTCATACTCTATGACGAATTTATGAGCCGAATCGTTCGCTATTGGTCAAATTGTTTCAGGAAATTTACGGTCATAAGTTTAAGCTCAGGAAAAAATAACTGGTATAGATCCTTTAGTTCATCATAATGCTCGTTGAACAGGAAATAAGCAGTATCACTTTCTTCAAGATATTTTGCTCTGCGCACTACACCTGCAAGACTTTTTTCTATTCCCTGTCTGTACCTGTAATTATACAACCAGTTATGTTCTTTCATATAGGGATATATTCTTTGAAATGTTTCGGGAAACTGATCCGTGAACTGATCAAGCAAAGCATATGTATTAATGGTAAATGTTTTTAAACTTTCATCTGTAAACTCGTTTTCATCAAGAGCAAGAAAATGATCATATACTACATCCATCAATGGGCCGGCATATAGCCTGTAGGCTGGCCGAAAGATCTCCTTTGCTTCTTTTGTTATGGAATGAGCATCGGTAAACCTATCGATCTCGCGGTGTACTGCAATTCCGTGTTGTATTTCTTCCGGATAATCATACTTCCTTTTCCCCTTTACAAAGTCGCTGATCATGTTGCCTGCCAATATGCCCGGCTTATTAAAAGAAAGATATGCATGCGCCAGGTAGTTCATAGGCTAAAGATAATACGAAAGAAAAGGGCAGATGTTACAAGTAAACCAATCCAATGACCATTTATTCATTTGTTATAAAAACTTTCACATTTGCCACGGACGCTTGCATACAGGATGAATGGAGTTTAAAATAGTTTGGCGGTATTAATAACGGATACAATTTCACATTCATTCTTTTTCTTTCACTTACATTAACAATCGTGTCCATCAATCACAATTGGCTTGTCACCGGGTGTAACCATTTATACCTTTGAAACGTCAAACTGATACAAATAAAACAACAAGTAAAAATTAATCTAAACCAATTAAACTTTTGAGATATGAAAAAGTTATTATTAGTGCTGGGTCTTGTAGCAACAATGGGAGTCTGCAGTGCCTACCCGAGTGAGAGAGTTTCACAAAAAGTACTTGCTTCTTTTAAAACGGAGTTTACAAATGCCCAGAATGTAGAATGGGAAACAGGCAACAACTACTTTAGAGCTGCCTTTACAATGAACGAGCAGCGGATATTTGCTTTTTACAATGTAGAAGGAGAATTGTTAAGCGTTGCAAGATATATCAGCTCAGTTCAACTACCTGTTAATCTCTTTGCTGATCTGAAAAACAACTATAGCAAATACTGGATCAGCGACCTCTTTGAAGTAAGCAATAGCGAAGGCCTTCATTATTATGTAACACTTGAAACGGCAGATACAAAATTGGTAATGCATTCAGGTAATGGTGGAAGCTGGAGTACATATAGTAAGAACAAAAAGATCTGACAGCAAGTTAGTTTTGGTGTGTGGTGAATTAAGAGCCCCGGTGTATAGCCCGGGCTTCTTATTTTATATTTGTTATTTATTATAAGAAACGTGGTCGTTAATCTCTTTAACACATGCATCCATTAATCGCCGAAGGAGTCCTTTAGACACAATTCAATTGACTTCAGTTGTTTGTTCTGTTATATTCGTCTTACGTTACTCACCTACTTATCCTTTAAGAATTTTAAAAAACCGTGAACCATTAAACCTTTGAATATGAAAAAGACTTTGTTGACGCTGTTTGCATTTTTAATGTTTGGTATCAGTGTTATGATAGCAAGTGAAAAAACCAACGTTGATCCTAAAATTTTATCGGTATTTCAAAAAGAATTTTCTTTTGCAAAAAATGCAAAGTGGGAAGTAAAGGCAAATCTGGCCCAGGTAAATTTTTTACTAAACGATCAAGCGGTTACCGCCTGGTATAATTCAGACGGAGAGTTAGTGACCACGGCAAGAAACATTCTTTATAACCAGTTGCCGATCTCGGTAACCAGGGCCCTTGAAAAAGAGTATGCAGGTGCAGATTTCATTGGCATAACGGAAGTAAGTCGTAATAATGAAACCTATTACCAGGTACGGGCGGACGAAAAGAATAAAAAATTTTTATTAAAAGCAAGTCCATCGGGCAATATAATCGTATTGAAAAAAATAAAATGAGTGCAGTTCTTCGAGAGCATGTGGTGTGCCCCCGACCTCTTAGTCGGGGTTTTTATTTTTAATCAATAGTTCTTTAAAAAATTTATTTTTACGGCCTTCCCGTCCCGCCTCAGGCGGGATGATCTGAAGACGAATTTTTAAAAAATCATAAAATGAGCAAAGGACCTGTTTCACAATTCATCCAACATCACTATCGTCATTTTAATTCAGCAGCATTAGTAGATGCCGCTAAAGGTTATGAACAACATTTACTGGAAGGTGGCAAAATGATGGTTACACTTGCCGGGGCTATGAGTACCGCTGAGCTTGGTATTTCACTGGCAGAAATGATCAGGCAGGATAAAGTGCACATTATTTCCTGCACAGGCGCAAACCTGGAAGAAGATATCATGAATCTTGTAGCACACAGTCATTACAAAAGAGTTCCTAATTATCGTGACCTGACACCGCAGGATGAATGGGACCTTTTGGAAAATCATTATAACCGCGTTACCGATACCTGTATCCCTGAAGAAGAAGCATTCCGCCGCATTCAGAAACACATACATAAATTATGGAAAGATGCAGATGAAAAAGGTGAAAGATATTTTCCGCATGAATTCATGTATAAGATGTTGCTTAGTGGCGTATTGAAAGAACATTATGAGATTGATACAAAAGATAGCTGGATGATGGCGGCGGCAGAAAAAAATCTTCCGATCGTTGTGGGCGGATGGGAAGACAGCACGATGGGAAATATTTTTGCTTCTTATATAATAAAGAACCAGCTAAAAGCCACCACCATGAAAAGCGGGATTGAATACATGGTGTGGTTGGCAGATTGGTACCGGCAAAACAGCGGTGGCAAAGGAGTTGGATTCTTTCAAATAGGTGGCGGTATTGCCGGCGATTTTCCTATTTGTGTTGTACCCATGATGTACCAGGATCTCGAGTGGCATGATGTTCCTTTCTGGAGTTATTTCTGCCAGGTAAGTGATTCTACAACTTCATTCGGTTCCTATTCCGGTGCAGTGCCTAATGAAAAGATCACCTGGGGTAAATTAGGAATTGACACGCCAAAATTTATTGTTGAAAGTGATGCAACGATCGTAGTGCCATTGATATTTGCTTACTTGTTGGGATGGTGATAAATAGTGTGTTTGATATTTTTATGTAGCCAACTTTTGTAATTCTATTTATCGTCCCTTGCGTCGCACTCTTGTACAACAACAACTTTATTCTGCAATAAAAAAAACCCCGGATTTTATTCGGGGTTTTCATTTATAAGGAAGGTAAGGATTAGTCACTTTGCTCATCGGGTACAGATATTTAGGGATTGATTAGTTTCCTTTCTTTGTACATAAAAACATATCGATTAAATAGACCAATCGGTTGCTCTAAGGTTTAATGCCGGCAGCAGCCAAAAAAAATCCCGCCTAAGGCGGGACCAGAAATTATTTTAAGAAGATTGTTTCTCCATCTTTTGCGGCTTGCAAGAGAAATCAGGAGAAATGAAGTTCTTTTCTTATTAATTCAGCTTCTTTTGAAGAATGAAAACACCAAACAAGAATAGAAACAATGAAAAGTTTATGGATCGAAGTTTCGATCACCAACTGATCGATGTTATTTAGAAATATCTCAAATCCCCAAAAGCCGATACAAATAACAAGAGCGGCAACGATAGAAAGAAATGGATGCCTATTGCTATACAACGATAAGAGGACCATTATACAAGCAAGTCCAACATACACAAAGAAATCTTTTGCTGTAAACGAGGTTTCAGGCATTATCCAGAAAACTCCGGCCCCCGCAACAAAAGCCAAAGCACAGATCAATAAAATATTACGGGTTTTACGAAGCCGTTTATTAAGCTGTATGGTTTCCTGTGTACGGTACATTTCGGAATAGTCGACATGCTCATCGGCTATTTTTTGATAAAAGGTGGGATTTTGCTCAGTTTGATCCATTGTATGGCCTGCACATTTTATAAAAGCGAAATAAATAAAAGTTTTTCTCTTTTTTTAATAATTCAAGCCAAATCTTAAAAAGCTCTTTGAGAATCAAGCGGCATATCTCTTTTCAGCATTTCTTCCCGGTTTGCCATCTCTGCAGCCGTATAAAAAACCAGTTTGGCTCTTTTTTCCATCAAAGAGAAATTTATCTTATCAGGAGTATCTGTGGGCTTGTGATAATCAGGATGAACACCATTAAAATAAAAAATGATCGGCACTCCTTTCTCGGCAAAATTGTAATGATCGCTGCGATAATAGAAACGATTTGGATCTTTAGGATCATTATATTTTCTGTCAAGCTTAAGTTTGGTGTAAGTGCCATTTATCGCTTCAGTGATAGGAGTAAGATCGGAACTTAGTTTATTATCACCGATCACATATACATAATTGGTAGAATCTTTATCCTTCATATAATCATTCCCAATGCGGCCGATCATATCAATGTTCAGGTCAACTGTAGTTTTTTCCAAAGGATAAACAGGATGATTTGCATAATAAGCAGAACCCCATAATCCATGTTCTTCACCACTCACCGTCATAAATACGATGCTGCGGCGTGGACCATGACCTTCTGCTTTTGCCTTTGCAAATGCTTCTGCTAATTCAAGAACGCTTACAGTTCCACTGCCATCATCATCAGCGCCATAATAAATAACAGAGTCTCTTTTACCGACATGATCATAATGTGCAGTAATAAGAACATACTCATCTTTTTTATCGGTTCCTTCAAGCAATCCAATTACATTGCTTACCTGAGTTTTTATTGTTGCCTTCTGAAAAGCAAGATCGATGTTTGCTTTATAAGTTTTTACAGGTAATGAATTAGCGGTCATTTTATCAAAGATCCCTTTTCCATCTTCTCCCATGATCTCCGTCGCTACCTTTTCAGAAATATAAAACAACTGGGGAGTGAAATTCGATCTGTAACCATTAAGACTCCAACCGCCTCCACGATTATTTGCAGGTCTGCTAAGCGATTTTGAAACAAGTAATACAGCAACTGCTCCTTTCTTTGATGCACTTTGTAATTTTCCAAATGTCTGGCCGGGGCTATTGCCTCCTGTTTGAGCAGATTTATAATCAGCTGGTGTGCCTTCTATAATTAAAACAGCTTTGCCACGTACATCAAGATCTTTATAGCTATCCATTTTATCATCTACAATTCCATAACCAGCAAATACAATTTCTGAAAAAGGAAATTCAGATGAATAATTACTATTATTGTTCAGATAGTCTTTACTTAGTTCAAAGGGTTTACCATTTACACTGAGCGAAGAAGAGATCATTGAATCTTTATAAAGCGGATAGGTCAACCGGTAACTGTCACCATTTCCTGGTTTCAGACCGATCGCTCTGAAATGTTGCTCAATATAACCAGCGGCTTTTTCCAAACCGGGTGATGGAGTATCTCTTCCTTCATTATTAGCGCTGGCAACTATATAAAGATGTTTTTTCAGATCGGCAGCAGTGATAGAATTAGCGATCTTTTCAATCGCTTTATTTTTCTTTTGTGCATCAACTGCAAGAAGGGGAAGCAAAGCAATAAGTAGTAACGTAGTTTTTTTCATGTGATGTTTTAAATTTTTGTTTGAGCAGAAAGCCGATTTTATCTAAAATAAATTTCAGCAGGCGCAAATATAATCCTGATAGTTTTTAAAGAAACCATAAATGGATGAAAGGTATTTGACAACAATTGGCTCAGCAACCTTCGGCAATTTTTTCAACTCTTTGCTGATGGCGGCCACCTTCAAAATGAGTATTTATAAACAACTGCACCATTTTTTCTGCATCACCTTCACGTACAAATCGTGCTGGTATACAAAGAATGTTTGCATTATTATGTTCTCTTGATAGTTTAGCCAACTCTTCGCCCCAGCAAATAGCAGCACGGATCCCTTTATGTTTATTTGCTGTAATAGCAACGCCGTTGGCGCTGCCGCAAAGAAGTATTCCAAATGATGCTTCTCCGCTTTCAACTGCATTAGCAACAGGGTGGGCAAAGTCAGGATAATCAACCGAGTCTTTTGAATGAGTGCCAAAATCGTGGTAAGTAAGATCTTTGGCTTCGAGGAAGGATATCAACTCTTCTTTAAAATCATATCCTGCATGATCACTGCCAATGGCAACTGGTTTGCTCAGATCAAATGATGAAGACATAAATGCAATTTTAAAATTAGAAGATTCGAAATTGCATAACAAAGTTAACGGTCTCAGAACTCAGAACTCAGAACTTTTTCAACTCCATTCTTCTTTTTCTTCCAGTTCTTTTTCTTTTTGCACTTTTGCGGTAAGCCAAATGCTTATTTCATACAATAACATAAGAGGAATTGTGCAGATTATTTGGCTAATAACATCAGGAGGAGTAATTATTCCCGCTAAAATTAAAATGATAACGATCGCATATTTTCGATTGCGCCGTAGAAAATCAGGGCTCATTAAACCAACTTTTGCAAGAAAGAACATAACCAATGGCAATTGAAAGGCAAGACCGGTTCCAAGTATTAATGGAACAAGCGTATCAATATAACTGGTGATCGTCCAGCGGTTCTCAATGTTTTCATCTAACTGAAAATTGGCAAAAAAGTTTACTGTATATGGAGCAATTATAAAGTAACCGAATGTTATTCCAAGAAAGAATAATAAAGAAACCCAAAAAATAACACCTCTTGTTTTTGATAATTCTTTTTTTGTTAAGGCGGGTTTTATAAAACGCCAGAACTCCCAGAAGATATAAGGGAAAGCCACAATAATGCCCCCAATAAAGATCAATGTGAAATACATGCTGAATTGCCCGCTTACCGAAGTGCTTTGCATTTTAAGCCCGATATCCTTCATACACATATTGTCGCCAAGCCCGATAGCATGACCTAACCGGCAAAGCCATTTGTAAGTTGGAAAGTCTGCATGAGTAGGCCCCATAAGCACTTCACGAACAAAGAATGTGTTATAAATTATAAAAACAACTGCACCTACTGCAATGGCAAGCACAGAACGGAATAAATGCCCCCGTAACACTTCCAAATGTTCAATGAAGGACATTTCGGCTTTTTCTTCCGGATTTCTTCTACTTCGTCCAAATAAACTTAACGCCATCTGTTTTAATTAGAATCGCAAATATAAGTAGCGGAGGCGGGCTATTGTCAACCGATTTTCATAAAATGAAAAACCCCGTCTCACTTAAGCCAGACGGGGTTTATTAGATCAGATTACTAATTATTATTTAACTGAGAGAGCCTTGTCTATCAGGAATACAAGGTTTGCCCTGTGTGCTTTGGTTTGTTCATCTGTAGAAACTGCTGTTGCCAGCATGCCCTTGATCTTTTTAAGCGTATTATACATTGCAGCTTTTGATGCATTGTCATAAGGACTTGTTGGCGTAGATACAATTGCCGCAAGCCCTTTTACATATTCAGTTTGCAAATTTAGCCTGTATAAATTCACATTTATTTTCAGATCAGCATTGAATACAGCATTTGTCAGATCATTCATCATATCTGCCGATGTGTATGTGTTTCCATACAATGTGCTGTTATTGATTCTTGTCAATGTATTTGGACTCATCAAATGAGCAAATAAACCAACCTGCATATTCAGAATGATCGCCTGCACTCTCAGATCTTCGCCATTGCCAAAGAAATTAAAACCACGACGCTGTGTTTGCAGGTAAGGGAACAATGCAGCATCACCTTTGAAAGCATCAGGTGCAAGAATATATTTTGCTAAAAGTGCCATTGCTTTTTTCTGATATGCTGCACTAACTGGGGTAAATGGCTTTGTGGTTGTTGCCTGGCCAACAAAACTCCTGTCAACGTACACACCACCGATATAGCGACTCACGGATTGTGCCATACCATTTCTTTGACCAACTAAATTTCCATAACGGGCTTTTAGCTCTGCATAAGATTTACCAGGCTTGCTGTATTTTTCTTTCAGCTTGCCCATTAAAGTATTTATCAAACCAAATCTATCTTCAGCATAAGCTACCATATCACTACTCATATCATTGATCATTACCCTGGGATCGATACCGCCGCCACCGGGTGAACGCATATCATCGGCATCATTTCCAAATAAAAGACCGGGCTCATTGCTACGATCGAGGATTTTTTTCAATCCAGCTTCTTCTTCTGAAGGGCTGAATGGAGTATAACCAAATTCAATTGCCCACAGATCATAAGGACCAGCTTTTGTTGTATAATAATCACCTTGCTTACTGCGATCTGTTGAAACATTCACCGCAGGATAATCCATTACCGATCCCTGTAAACCTTTTGCATGAGTGATATCAGTATTATTTAATTCAGCAGGGCTTAGCATTTGGGTTGCCTTCATATTATGATTTAATCCCATTGTGTGACCCATTTCATGCATGATGAGATAGTACAAAAATTCTTTGTGTAGCGTTTTAATTTCAGCATCAGATGCACC
>VBAS01000326.1 GCA_005882975.1 Bacteroidota bacterium
AGATTTGTCCGCAAGGACTCCTTTGGAGAAAAAAAGAATATTAATGAAATAAAAGGTCATTTATTGATTATCCTTTCTGGCCCGGAACCACAACGCACAATTTTAGAAAACAAGGTCATTGATCAAATTGTAAAGTATCCTGCAACAGCAACAATTGTAAGAGGATTACCGGGTGAAAGAAATATTATCCCCTCTACAAATACCATTCACTTTCATAATCATCTTTCTTCGGAAGAATTAAACTGCGAAGCAATGAAAGCTGAATTTATTGTTAGCCGCAGCGGTTATAGCACAATTATGGATATTGCTGCTTTGCAAAAGAAAAGCATCCTTATTCCAACACCCGGACAAACAGAACAGGAATATCTTGCAGATCATCTTATGAAAAAACAATTTGCTTTTTGTACAGATCAAGACAATTTTTCATTATTGAAGAATATTGAAGAGGCAAGGAATTTCAAATATCGTCTTTAAATCACATTGAAGCCGGAAACTAAAGCACATATAGCAGTTCTTAGCACCAATCTCTTCTTCGCGATCAATTTCAGTTTGGTAAAATATGTCTCGCCGGCATTAATAAAACCCTACGCTGTAAATATTATTCGTGTAGGTGTAAGTCTTATTCTTTTTTGGTTATTGTGGACAATGAGTGATGTAAAGCCTCATATAAAGAAAAAACATTGGGGCCGGTTTTTTCTTTGTGGTTTGACGGGCATCGCTATTAATCAAATGTTTTTTATTAAAGGGCTTACCTATACATCCGCTATTCACGCATCATTATTGATCTTACTCACACCTATTCTTATTTCAGTCTTTGCTTTTACTGTATTAAGAGAAAAAGTTACGATCATAAAAGCATTAGGTTTAGCATTGGGAATAGGCGGAGCAGTGCTATTGATCCTTTCAAAAGAGCAATCATCCTCGGCTAGTAATTATTTGTTTGGTGATCTGCTGATAATTATCAACGCAATTTCCTATACCATTTATTTTATAATTGTAAAACCATTGATGGCTGAATATCCGCCTTTGCATGTAGTCAGGTGGGTATTTACTTTCGGTTTTCTTATGATACTTCCGTTTGGCTGGAATGAATTTGCTTCAATTCCCTGGGAAAAACTAGAATGGTCGCATTATTTATCGATCCTTTTTATCGCAGTGCCGGGAACTTTCCTTGCTTACTTCTTTAATATTTATGGTATTCAACATCTTGGAGCTGGAACAACAGGTTCCTATATTTACACACAGCCGGTATTTGCCACGCTGATCGCTGTTTTCTTTTTTCATGAACATCTTACAGGTTCTAAATTGATCGCGGGTGGTATGATATTTCTTGGAGTATTTCTCGTAAGCTTAAAAAGAGGATCATTGAACAAGAGCCTTGGGGTAATCGAAGAATAAAAATTTCTTTCTTGCTTCTTTGAATTTATTCCATTTTCTTGCTTCAATAGATATGGCAAAGATGCCGCAGGTTGGAATGTTATCTATCCTTATATCATCAGTAAGGCTGTTTGCAAAATCTGTTATGCCGGGATTATGAGAAAAAACAGCAACACAATCAAAGTCATCATGCAGTTTTTCCACAACACTATTAAAAGCTTCATCACTGGCCATATATAATTCGGTTTTTAAAACCAGTTCGTCTTTCTCTTTTTTATATCGCTTTGCAAATATTTCGGCTGTTTTCCGTGCACGTCTTGCAGGGCTTGTAACAAATGCATCGATCTTGATTCCTCTTTCATATAATCTTTCAGCCATTGCAGGAGCATCTTTTTTACCACGTTCATTTAAGGGACGTTCATAATCACTCAATGCCGGATCATCCCAACTACTTTTTGCATGACGTATGAGTAAGAGTGTCTTCAATTTTGAAATTTGCTTTCTTAAAATTACAAATATCAAATTCCAAATCCCAAATAAATATTCAAACCTCAGATCAAAAGTTAGAATGTCGTATTTATCTTTTGAAATTTCTTTTTAGAGTATACTACTAGTATCCACGAACATTCTTCCCTTCCATGTAGTTCATAAATGCTTTGTTCACTACTTTATTGCCACCGGGTGTAGGATAATTGCCCGTGAAATACCAATCACCAAGATTGCGTGGACAAGCAGTATGAAGATTTTCGATCGTTTGATAAATAACCTGTACAGGAATGCCCAGGTTTTTTGGAGTAATTAATTCTGCTATCTTATTTGTGATCTCATCAATGGTAAATAACTTATAAATTCTTTTCACCACATTTTCTGTATGCAATTGATTACTGCGGTTTAATTCTTTGCAGTGGTCATAAATCTCCTGCAAACAAGCTTCCTTGTTCCTTTCTTTTAATAATGCTGCCACTGCCTGGAATGCAACAAACTCTCCCATTTTACTCATATCAATACCATAACAATCCGGATAACGTATTTGAGGTGAAGATGAAACAACAATAATTTTCTTAGGTTCTAATCTTGAAAGCATCCGAATGATACTTTCTCTTAATGTAGTCCCACGAACAATTGAATCATCTATAACCACCAACGTATCTATTCCTTTTCTTACGGTACCATATGTTATATCATAAACGTGTTGCACCATTTCACTGCGGCTGGAGTCTTCCGTAATAAAAGTTCGCATCTTCACATCTTTGATCGCAACTTTCTCTATGCGAATCCGGCGACTGACCATCTCCGCCAACTTCTCAGGATCATAATCCCTCCCCCAGCTTAATATTCTTTCTATTTTGACCTTATTCAAAAAATCTTCCATTCCTTTCAGCATTCCATAAAAAGCTGTTTCAGCAGTATTCGGTATAAAAGAAAAAATAGTATTCTTCAGATCATGATCGATCGCATTCAATACTTGTTCAGTAAGATTATACCCTAATTGATTTCTTTCACGATAGATCTTTTCATCACTACCACGGGAAAAATAAATTCGTTCAAAGCTGCAGGCCTTTCTTTCTTTTGGTTCTAATATTTGCGCTACTTCTATTACTCCTGTTTCATCAACAATCAATGCCTGGCCGGGCATTAATTCTTTCACTTCATTTTCTCCAACATTAAAGCTGGTACGAATAGCTGCCCGTTCTGATGCTGCTACTACCACTTCATCATTTACATAATAATAAGAAGGACGAATACCATGTGCATCACGAAAAACAAAGCCAATACCATTACCCGTCATTCCGCCGACATGAAAGCCCCCATCAAGTATTGGTAAAACTTTCTTCAGCACTTTTTTAATATCTAATTTTTCCGGTGATGCTTCATCTTCACGACAGAGATAAGTGTGCATTAATTCGATCATTGCAGCAAGATCACTGAAACGTGTATTCTCATGTGGTTCTTTTCCTGCTAAAGCAAACAACTCATCGGAGTTAACGATATTAAAATTTCCCGCCAATGCAAGATTTCTTGCAGGTATAGTATCACGATTTATAAAAGGATGACAGTATTCTAATTTGTTTTTTCCCTGCGTGCCATAACGAAGATGTCCCAACAACAACTCACCTAAAAAATTCACGTGGCCTTTCATTAATCCGGGGTGATTTCTGATACCGGGATGGTATTTTTCAAGTTCTTCCACTTCTTTACCAACTTGTTGAAAAATATCGGCGATCGCTTGTGTCGCATTACTGCGCATTCGATTCATAAAGGGATATCCCGGTTCTACATCTAGTTTTACAGTAGCAATACCGGCGCCATCCTGGCCGCGGTTATGTTGTTTCTCCATCAGCAGGTAGAGCTTATTAAGGCCCCACATCACTGTGCCATATTTTTGATGGTAATATGAGAAAGGCTTCCGCAGGCGGATGAATGCTAAGCCACATTCGTGTTTTATCGGGTCACTCATTTATCTCTCCAGAAAGGAAGGCGCAAAGGTATGGCTTGATGGTCAATTATTCAATTCGGGAAATTTGATAATTATTTGTAATCTTTTCAAAAAGTTCTATATTGTTATCACTATAATCTGAGAGTTTATCAAGCCTGTTAAAAAGTTCTCTATTAATCATTGATCCGGCTGATTTACATCATACCAAAAACTGGCCTTTCTGAATATTTTTAGATCAACCCATTGAACCTTGTTTGTCATGTGGAAAACATTTACATTATTAAGATTCTTTATTGTTCTTTTCTTTTTCTCTCTTCGATCTATTGGCCAAACCTATAATCCCCAGGATTTCTCCAGCTTAAAACAAAAAGAATTTTTGCTTCCGAATCATTACTCTTTAAAGTTTTTTATCCTATTCCTCCCTTACCTATAAAAAAGATCTTTCTTTTTCGGTTTATTCAAATCCATATTTCCAAAATAAAATAGACAGTACAAAACTGGGATTAAAGGCAATTAACCCAACACATTTGCTCCTTAATCAATACAGTTCTTTCTGGAAAAAAGCCGGAAGGGGAGAATTATTGATTGGTGGTATTGAAGTAATTTGTATGGGAGCCCTAATATTAATGCCAAAGGAGGTAACCAAATGGGAATCTGGATGGATGAAAGCTGCGGAACGGAATGTAGTCCATGCATTTTCATCGCTCCCGGTATGGGATCATGATAATTGGCAATTCAATTATGTCGGCCATCCAATCGCCGGATGTTTGTACTACAATGCTGTGAGAAGTCAGAATGCTACGAGATGGCAATCATTTTTATTTGCCACAGCGCAATCCTGCATTTGGGAATATATAATTGAAGGAACTGCAGAACAACCCAGCATACAAGATCTGTTCGTTACTCCTGTTGCCGGATCTATATTAGGAGAGTCTATTCATATGGCAACGATGGCTATGCGTAAAAATGGGTTCCGTTTTTTTGAAAAAGTTTTTGTCCTGGTATTTAATCCAATGTTTGTGATCAATAATGGGTTTGGACCTAAACACAACCCACCACTTAAAAAGAATTTTTAGAACGCTTTCTGTTTTTCCCCGATCCACTTCGTAAGATCTGTGCAGGTTTTTATTTCATCATCGATCATAATATAATAAGTCGGCACTTTATCTTTCATCCATTTTTCCAGTGTCATTTGTTTTTTTTCTTCCAGTGCCATTGTTGATATACGGCTAAAATCATCTTTCATATTCAGGCGATGAGGTTCACTCCTGCTTTTATAATGTACAATGCGTACTCCTTTCTTTCCATTTTCTTCAAAAACTGTTGGTTGAGAATATTCACCCGGCTTAAGTTTATCAAGCATTGCAACAAGATCCTTGTCGAGAAGATCGATGGTAACATACGGGGCACCGTCACGGCCTAAAAAATAGGGTCCACTGAATTTTGCCTGGTCGTCTTCTGTATAACGGGTGGCGGCAGCTGCAAAACTTAAACTACCTGCAATAATTTTTGATCTTACGGTATCGGCTTTTGCCATTGCCGCCTTTACTTCGACATCAGTTACAGGAGTTGTGCGTAATATATGACGGACCACTGCGTCATCTCCAATCCGCTGTACCAATTGTATAAGATGATAGCCAAATTTTGATTTAATTGGGCCGATCATATCACCTATGTTTTTCAAACGAAAACAAGCAGCCAGAAAATTTGGATCCCATGTTTTATCGTTACGGTTTACCTGGTATTCACCTCCTCTATCCTTGCTTCCCGGGTCTTCGGAAAAACGTTGTGCCAATTGCTCAAACGTTGTCAATTTCATTTCAACTTGCTTTTTATAATTAAGCAGTTCGTCCATTACAAATTTTTCAAGATCACGATTGCCTTTGGGATAAAAAACAATTTGACCGATCTCTAATTCCGATTCAAAAAAAGGAAGACTGTCTTTTGGCAGTTTTTCGAAAAATATTTTTGCTTCATTGGGAGTGATATGTACATTCTCCACTATTTTTCTTTGCATAGCCTCTGCAAGCTTTTGCTCTCTTACGGTTTCTCTTGCATCCTCTTTTATCTGGTAAATAGATTTGCCAGCGATTTCTTCTAATGCCTCCTGTGTACCATAAGCATTGATATATTTACGAATACGGTTGTCAAGATCTGCCTCAATTTCTTCATCAGATACAGGTAATGAATCTTTTTCTGCCTGCAGCATTAAAACTTTTGAGATCAATGCCTGCTCCATCAATACACATTGTGCATTGTCGGGAACCTGGTTACCATTCCTGATCGCATCAGAAATTGTATTTTGAATGTCAGAATAAAGGATGATCCTGTCTCCAACGATAGCAAGTATTTTATCTGCTACCACTTTAGCTGATTGTCCCTGGGCAGCAAACGTTGCTACAATAAAGACAAGGCTGAGTGTAAATATTTTCTTCATAACCAGGATTTGAATCCCAAAAGTAAATTTGATTATCTGAGTACGTTAGCGGGCCGGGTTTATTAACAAAAGTTTTTCTGGATGCTGAATACTGGATGCTGGGTTCTAGATACTCGATACTAGGATCTAGCATCTGCTATCCAGTATCTAAAGTGTCCTCTTCACTTCTTCTTCCTCAAATGCTTCCACTACATCTCCAACTTTAATATCATTATAATTTTTGATCATTAGTCCACATTCCATGCCTGCCTGCACTTC
>VBAS01000013.1 GCA_005882975.1 Bacteroidota bacterium
TGCTTTCTGTCCACCTTCTGCTTCTGAGATCAATCCGGGTAAACTGCGATAAGCATCAGGTCCCACAACCAGGTCAACAAGCTTTTCTTCTTCTAATAATTTTGCCTTCAATCTTTCCGCCATACAACCGAGCATACCAATGAGCATACCGGGTCGTGCAGCCTTTAATTTCTTAAATTCAGTTAATCTTTTTCTTACGGTTTGTTCAGCTTTTTCGCGGATGGAACAAGTGTTTAATAAAACAAGATCTGCATCTTCAAAATTGCGGGTGGCACCAAAGCCTTCTTTGTTTAAGATCGAAGCCACGATCTCACTATCAGAAAAATTCATCTGGCAACCATAGCTTTCAATATAAAATAGTTTCTTATACTTATTGGGGTCGCTATTGAATGGCGCAAATGCCTCGCCCTGTCTTGCCTCGTCCTGCACTTTATCGGATATGTAATCAAGCATTAAATTCTAAAATTGGACTGCAAATTTAGGTAAATAAGACCAGTTTGTGACAGGATGACAGGAACAAATATTAAACAAAAAGGGGAATAAGGTTATTAGATCTTATAACCTTGGTTTTAGAGTGATAGACCCGATTAAATCGGGGCTACCAACAGCTTAGTATTCATTGGCGGATTACAATGTGAGCGGCAAAAGGGATTCGAACCCTCGGCCCTTAGCTTGGGAAGCTAATGCTCTACCAACTGAGCTACTGCCGCTTTTACATTTTATATGTATGATCGTTACCAAAACCAATTTACACATTTACTGTTATTCTTTTTGACAGCCAGCTATCTTTTATAGGGATCAGCCAATTGTTTTCCAATTCCTCTTTGGTCTGTACAAGATTATTGAAGTATAAAGTATGAGAGTTTATAAAGCGATTATCAAACGCATATTGCACCTGAGAAAGTGGTAACAACTGTATCCTATAGCTATCGGATTTGTCTTTTACAACAAAAGCCAAAGTGGTTCTGTCAAACATATTTACACCAAACTTTTGTTCAATATCTTTTATCAATCTAACTGAACTATCAGTACTACATCCGCTGACACCTGTCGCTTTTTCATCGGCCATTAAAATAATCAACTGTCCAAAAAATAAATAGCCAGCGCCTTTGACAGGCACACCATGCGAAAGCCATTTAGCTGTAAAATCATTTAGGAGATCTTCGATAGCCAATGCCTCATTCACACTAAACAACCGATTACTCTGATAGATCCATACACGACTGTCGGGAGAAAAAGTTTCATCGAGAAGATTTTTATATTCAAGATTCATACTGCAAAATTAAGCTAAACTCGCTGCAACTAATTCAGCGATATCCATCACTTTTACAGAGTCTTCTTTTTCTGCATTCTTCACTCCATCCGTTAGCATCGTATTACAGAAAGGGCAGGCAGCGGCTATGATATTTGCACCAGTTGCTATCGCTTCATTGCTACGTTCACTATTTATTCTTATAGTTCCCTTTTCTTCCTCCTTAAACATTTGTGCTCCGCCGGCGCCACAACAAAGGCCCTTTGTTTTACAACGCTTCATTTCTACAAGTTCCGCATCAAATACTTCCAAAACTTTTCGCGGCGCTTCATAGATATTATTAGCCCTGCCGAGATAACAACTGTCATGATAAGTTATTTTTTTTCCTTTAAATACGCCACCGTCCTTTAGTTTTATTTTTCCTTCGTCAATTAGTTGTTGTAAAAAAACTGAATGATGAATGACATCATAATTGCCACCTAATGCAGGATATTCATTTTTTAAAATATTAAAGCAATGCGGACAGGCGGTTACGATTTTTTTTATTCCATAATTATTCAGTGTTTGAATATTCTGATACGCCATCATTTGAAACATAAATTCATTACCGGCTCTGCGCACCGGGTCGCCATTACACATTTCCTCTTTACCAAGAATTGCATAGTTGATCTTTATTTTATCAAGAATAGTTACAAATGCTTTAGTGATCTTTTGTGCCCGTTGATCAAAACTTCCCGAGCAACCCACCCAAAATAAGATCTCAGGTTGTTTGCCCTCCGCAAATAGTTCAGCAAGTACAGGAACCTTCATAAATTATTATTGCAAAAGTTTAAAAACAGATAGAATATCAACGATACAATATTAATCAAATAAAATTTCTTAATAGTAAGACATAAGTTTTAAAAATAATCCTAGAATACTATTGTAAAAAAACAGATACTGGCATTCAAGCTATATTTTTGCGAGCTATAAATGAGTATAAAAAAGTTTTTTTCAAAGATCACAAACTGGGAACTGTGGCCATTCTCATTGCTGTACTTCCCGATAGGATTTGTCTGGGCGTGGTATTGTTTGCGTGCAAGGTCAGTTTGGTTCTTCAGCTCCTCAAATCCCACTCTCACTTTTGGCGGATTTGAAGGAGAAAGCAAAAAAGAAATGTATGAACAGTTGCCTCCTTCCTCATTTCCCCGAACAATTTACATCCTTCACGATCTTTCATTTGATCAGGTAAAGAAAAAAATAATTGAAAATGGATTCAGCTATCCATTTATTGTAAAACCTGATGTGGGCATGAAAGGAATTCTTTTCAGAAGAATTGACAATGACGACCAACTGAGAAAATATCATGAAAGAATTCCTGTAGAATATATCGTACAGGAATTGATAGATCTTCCTGTTGAGCTAAGTGTTTTTTATTATCGTCATCCAACACAGCAAAAAGGAACCATCAGCGGTTTGATACAAAAAGAATTACTGGAAGTTTATGGTGATGGCAGGTCCACTTTATGGGAATTAATACTGCAACATCCCCGTGCCAAATACCGCCTGGAAGAAATGAAGCACCGGCATGAACATCGCCTGGACAGGGTATTAAAAAAAGATCAGCACTTTTATCTTTCTTATGCGGGCAATCACAACAGGGGTGCACGATTTATCGATCTGCATCATCTTGCTGATGAAAAATTGCATAAGATTTTTGATGACATTAGTCATTATACCGATAAATTTTATTACGGCCGGTATGATGTAAAGTGTGTGACACTTGAGGAACTGAAAGAAGGGAAAAACTATTCAATACTTGAATTCAATGGATGTGGAGCAGAGCCCAATCATATTTATGATGCGGGACTTAGCCTCTGGCAGGCCTACCGGGAAATTCTAAAACACTGGAAGGTTTTGTTTGAAATTAGCAAGTACAATCATGAACACGGCACACCATACTGGCCATTTAAAAAGGGCCGTGATTTTTTAAAACAAGCAAAACGTCACTTCAAACAGCTTGAAGAATTTGATTAATGTCAAATCCCATTATTTTAAAAGTTATAATTTGTTAAACTTAAATTTTTTGAGATTAAAAGCAACGGTTTTTTACGAAAAACCGTTCTAACATAACGTAAAGGATAAATGACCTATATGATTAAAAAAATTTTAACCGCGATAGCCCTGTTCTGTATTGTTACTGCATTTGGTCAAAATTATACGCCTACAGATGCCGGTTCAAAAGTTCGGTTTGTGATAAAAAATTTTGGGATCAATACCGGCGGCACGTTTGAAGGACTTGCCGGTACTATTGTATTCGATCCTGCAAATATTACGGGTGCCAGCTTTAATGTAAGCGTTGATGCAAAAACAGTTGATACCGACCTGGAAGCAAGAGATAATCATTTAAGAAAAGAAGAATATTTCGATGTAGAAAAATATCCCAGGCTTAGTTTTAAATCAACAAAGATCACGACTACAAATAAAGAAGGCTATCTCTATATGTTTGGCGTTATTACTATAAAAAACATTTCAAAAGAGATCAGTTTTCCTTTTAAGCAAACAAGTAAAGACGGTGGAATTCTTTTCGAGGGAGAATTTAAACTGAACCGCAAAGATTTTGGAGTGGGAGGAAGTAGTTTTTCAATGTCTGACGAGGTTAACCTCGAGCTTTCTATTTTTGCGAAGAAAAGCTAAGTTCCTTATTCCTTCAGCTTAGTTTCAAGCTTCACACTTATTTATCTTACTTGTTAGTTTGTACATTCGCATCGTGCGATTAGCAAAAATTTTTTTTATCGGTATGCTCATTAGTTTCCTTGGTTCATTACCATTGGGGACATTGAATATTGCCGCCATGCAAATAAGCATCAGCGATGGAGTGTTGCAGGCCATGCTATTTTCAATAGGATCTTTAATTGCTGAGATGATCTACGTACGTCTTTCATTAGTAGCAATGGATTGGGTTCGCAAACGTGAGTTCCTTTTTAAAATACTTGAATGGATTACACTGCTGATCGTATTGATCCTTGCGGCTTCCAGTTTTTACGCAGCAATGAGCCCAACGGTTAAAAAAAGTATTGTTCTTAGCAGTACGCTTCCCAAACTTGTGCTGGGCTTTTCCATGAGTGCTGTTAGCCCTGCACAAATTCCTTTTTGGTTTGGATGGAGCACCGTTCTTCTTACGAAAAAAATATTATTACCAGTAAACAAGCACTATAATTTTTATATTGTCGGTATTGGAATAGGAACACTTCTCGGTAACTGTGTTTTTATTTTTGGAGGTCGTATCGTGGCAGGTAAATTGCAAAACAGCCACCAGGTCATCAATTGGGTGATAGGAGGGATCTTTTTAATAACTGCTATTATCCAAATTTGGAAAATGTCAAGAAAAAAAGATACCAAGTATAAAATGAAACATCCCGAAGAAGAGACATATGGATTGGAAAAAAATATGGAAGAGAAGGTGGTGGAGAAATAATACATGGAATAGTCTTTAAAAATAACTGGGAATTGTGGCCGTTTGATCTCATTTATGCACCGGTTAGCATCGTATGGTTATATTATAGTATAAAAGCAAGATCGATTTACTTCTTTACACCTTCCAATCCTACCTTGATCTTTGGAGGTTTTGAAGCCGGTGGTAAAATGGAAATGTACCGGCAACTGCCGGATGGCTCTTATCCCCGAACGATCTTAATAACACCAACACACAGCATCGACATTATTAAAGAACAAATTAATGCAGAAGGTTTGAATTATCCTTTTGTCGCAAAGCCTGATGAAGGGATGCAGGGTGTTCTATTTCGTGTGATCGGATCAGAAGATGAATTGATAAAATATCACAGTATCGTTGGTGTCAATTATATTATTCAAACTTTTATTGACCTTCCGATGGAGTTTAGCGTTTTTTATATCCGCTATCCCGGAGAACTAAAAGGAAAGATTACCGGCTTTATATTAAAAGATTATTTACACATAACCGGTGATGGGAAGAAAACGCTGGGGCAACTGATAAACGAACATCCAAAAGCCATGCATCGTTTAACGGAAATGAAAAAGAAGCAAGCAGCAAACTGGCAAAGCATTCCAAAGGATGGAGAAAATTATTACCTCAGTGTTGCGGGTAACCATAATCGTGGTGCGAAATTTATAAACCTGCATAAAGAGATCGATCAGCGATTACATGATGTGTTCGATCGCATTAATCATGAATCAAAAAGCTTTTATTATGGTCGATACGATCTGAAATGCACTTCGATCGAAGACCTGAAAAATGACAAGAATATTATGATCATTGAATTTAATGGAGCCGGTGCAGAACCAAATCATATTTATGATTGTGGTATGAGTTATGGAAAAGCATTAAAAGTAATTGCGGCCCATTGGCGTGACATGTATCATATCGGTAAAATAAATAATAAAAATGGGGTGCCGTACTGGAGTTTTGGAAAAAGCTATCGTTTTTTGCAACAGTTTAAAAAAAGTTTTAAAGAATTACAAAAAAGAGATCTTGAATTAAGTTTTTAATAAGGCATTCCTGTAATGTATGATCGAACTACTAGAAGTTTTTTTTATTGGTTTCGTGATAAGTTTCCTTGGGCAATTGCCGATTGGCAATATGAATTTAACAGCTACACAACTAAGTGTGCAAGAGAATTTCCCGAATGCATGGAAATATGGATCAGGAATTGTTTTGGTTGAAATTATTTACCTGCGACTTGCATTAACAGGAATGGATTGGGTTGTTGAACATAAACAACTATTCATGATAATGGGTTGGGTCACGGTTATCGTGTTTATTGTATTAGGGATTCTAGCGTTTGTAATGGCACGCAAACAATCTGGTGTAAAGAAAGGATTATTGCTGAATAATAAAATGAATCGCTTTTTGTTGGGTATGGTAGTAAGTGGAATAAATCCTGCACAGATTCCTTTTTGGTTTTTATGGAGCACTCAATTATTGAATAGTAAAGTGCTAATGCCAACTAATGGGCAATTTAATTGGTTTACAGCAGGGGCAGGGCTTGGCTCATTGGCAGGACTTGCAGTTTACATACATGGGGGCAAATGGATCATCACCAAATTAAAAACGAGCAATAAGGGTTTAAATATTTTTATGGGAATTGTTTTTATACTTGCAGGTCTTTTTCAATTATACAATATGTTGTTTAAAAAGAATTCATAACATTGTAGTAAAACTAAAATATGGCTATCAAAGATGCTTTAATTGCTGAGATGAAACACGAATCTTCCATGACAAAAAAAATATTAGAAAAAGTTCCAATGGATAAAAAAGACTGGAAGCCACATGAAAGATCAATGACACTCGGCCACCTGGCAACGCATGTTGCGGATATCACTCATTGGGCTTCTACTATAATTCATATTGATGATTTCGATTTTATGAAAGATTATAAAATGAACCCTGATGCAAATACACAAGAAGAATTGATCGCAACCTTTCAATTAAATCTTGATAAAGCAATCGCTGATTTGAATAGTATGTCTGATGAAGATTTTGATAAACCATGGACTGTAAGAAGAGGAGAGCAAGTAATGTTCAGCTTACCCAAAAAAGTTTCAATACGTGGCTGGGCTTTCAATCACTTGTATCATCACCGTGGCCAGTTATCAGTTTACCTGCGTTTGCTTGATGTACCAGTTCCCGGGATGTATGGTCCAAGTGCAGATGAAAAGATGTAATATTAGCAACTTAAAACGAAATCATGGCCACCCAACTCAACCGCACTCTCGGATTAAGGCTTGTTATTGTTTTTGTCATTGCCAACGTGATCGGCTCAGGCGTTTACAAAAAAGTAGCGCCGATGGCCGATACATTACACTCCCCTGGTTGGGTGCTTATTGCATGGGTGATCGGTGGCATCATCAGTCTATTCGGTGCGTTAAGTTATGCTGAGGTTGCAGGCCTGCTTGCTGATACAGGCGGTGATTATGCTTACTATAAAAAGATCTACAATCGGTTTTTTGCTTTCCAGTTCGGTTGGTCAACATTTACAGTAATGCAGACCGCCGCGATATCATCGCTTGCTTATGTATTTGCTGAATCACTGAACAGCATCGTGCATTTACCACCGATGCTGGAATCACTTTCTGGCTATAATATCGGAGAGGTGTTTTATCCTTTTAAAGATTTTAATGTAAAATTTGCTGCAATTGTATTGATCCTGCTTCTTACATGGATCAACAGCAAGGGTTTGAAAACGGGTGCATGGCTTGGAACTGGTATTTTATTATTAGTATTTGCTGGCTTATTCACAATTATTGTTTTTGGTCTCACAAGCCATGAATCAAATTTGGGAATGGCATTTAAAATGCAAACAACCGATAACAAGCCAATAACATTCAGCGCTATGTTTACGGCCATGCTTTCTGCATTCTGGGCTTATCAGGGTTGGGCATCTGTTGGCTTTATTGGTGGTGAAGCAAAAAATGCCAATAAAAATATTCCCCGTGGCATTGCGATCGGCGTATTCATTATTATAGGAATGTATTTACTTGTAAATACTGCTTATCTCTCATTGCTTCCAATTGAAAATCTTGAACAAGTAACTGCATCAGGTAATCAAATTGCCGCTATTGAAGCGGTAAAAATTTTCTGGGGAAGAAATGGTGAAATGTTTATTGCGATACTGATCCTTATTACAACGCTTGGTTGCAATCATGCAACAATCATTACAAGTTGCCGCGTTTATTATGCAATGGCAAAAGAGGGTTTGTTTTTTAAAAAAGCTGGTCAATTGAATAAATATGCGGTTCCCGGCAATTCACTTTTAATGCAATGTGTTTGGGCATGTCTTCTGGTTTTGTCAGGCACATTTGATCAGCTTACAGATATGATCATCTTTGTTGTGTTTCTTTTTTATGGAGCAACAGCTCTTGGTGTTTTTATATTACGGAAAAAAATGCCTGATGCAACCCGGCCTTATAAAGTATGGGGTTATCCTGTTGTACCTGCTATTGTAATTATTATTGCAGCAGGTTTATTTATTAATACAATTGCTACAAGACCAAGAGAAGCCGGCTTTGGAATGATCTTAATGCTTAGTGGTGTGCCGATGTGGTATTGGTTCAATAGGAAAAATAGAAGTCTGGAGTCGGGAGTCATTAATCAGAATTAAAATTGGTTGCCTTTTTTTTATTTTAAAATCTATATCCTGCAGCAAGCCCCGGAATGATCCTTCCACCTTCATCCTGGTCTCTTGTATTATGTTCTTTGGTAACTTTTATTTGGTAGCCATACCCAACTGATGGCGTTGTGAAAAAATGATCACCAAAAAGAAAATGCCAACCTACCTCACCCATTGGAGTAAACATCAAACTTCCAAGATTGGTTTTCCCTTCATAATTTTCAAATGCAAATAATACTCTTAGACCGACAAAGGCATCGCTGCCGCTGATATTGTCTCCAAAACTATTTCTGAAACCGGCCCACATGCCATAACCTTTAAAACCACCATAAGAATCTCTTGCTGAAAAATGGTACGTGATACCAAGACTGAAACTGGTTTTGCTATTGAAATTTTCATAACGCAACCCCGCAATGTTGCTTTTATATCCCTTACCAATTGGCATCATATATTCCGGGCCCAATTCCCACGGATGCTGTGCAGCGGAAGTTAAGGTTAGGGTAAAGATCAAGGGAAATAAAAAGAGGTTTTTCATGGTTGTAAAACGTTTCTATTTCCGAATTATTTTCTAACTAATCAACGATAAAAAGCTTACAGCCATTTTTTGTCGACGTACGGTGAGCCTCACAATCGTCACCCACGAAATAAGTCATGCCCGCAGTGATTTTCATGAAACGAGCATCATCCAATTCGGTATCCATTTCTCCTTCTGTACAAAGAATAATATGGCCTTTCTTGCACCAATGATCGGCTTTATAGCCGGGAGAATATTCAACTTTACGTACACGAATATTATTCATCATAAAAACCTGCCAATAAGCAAGACCGCTTTCACCTGTATGTTCTTGCCTGGAAATGGATGCCCAATCTAATATCTGAAAAGGAAAAGAGGATAGTTGCATAATAATTTTTTTAATGTGCACTGATTGTTTCTACATCCGGGATACCAGATAAATGTAATTCAATATGCTTATGTTTTGCTTTTGTTTTGAACTCATTTATTATTTCCGATACATCATAATCAATATAAACGCTATGTGCCCCTTCAATATGAACTACTGAGTAATTAGGGATTTTTTCCAGCTGGTCTTTGATCCTTTTTTTATTGATAAAACTTACATTGATTGCCAGGTTAAAATAATAGTGGTTAATATGTCCTTCCTTTTTTGTCTCTAATGTATAACCAGCTTTATATGTATTCTTAAAAATAAAATAGCAGGAATATGCAATACCTATACCTACTCCAATAAGCAGATCTGTAAATAACATGGCAACGATAGTTACAATGAACGGCAAGAATTGTTCTCTTCCTAATTTGTATACTGCAACTATCATTTTAGGCTTTGCAAGATTATAACCGGTACGAATAAGAATAACGGCGAGCACACAATAAGGGATCATATTGAGCATAGAAGCTGCGAAAAACACAAGTAGCAGCAACCATATGCCATGAAAGATGGCAGAAAGTTTTGTTCTTGCATCAGCTTCAGCATTGGCGGAACTTCTTACAATGACAGCGGTAATAGGCAAGCCTCCAAGAATTCCGCTTAAAAAATTACCGGTTCCTTGTGCGATCAACTCTCTGTTTTGCGGAGTAATGCGATTATACAGATCAATTTTATCAATGGCTTCAACGCTTAGTAATGTTTCAAGGGTGGCAACAATGCAAATGACAACTGCGTTTTTTATAATATCGGTATTTGTGAAAATAGAACGATAGTCTGGAAGTTTTATGCCGGAAAATAAATTCGATGGAAGATTGACAAATTGCTGTGGTTTTAGTGCCAATGAGGGAATGAATTGCTGAAATAAGAAAGCAAGTAAGGTTCCGAAAACGACAACAAGAAAAGAAGTAGGGATGAAAGGAACTTTTTTTGCCAATGTTCTTTTCCAAATTATTAGCAATGCAAGTGAAGTGACAGCGATAACAATTGCACCTTTTGATGTATGTTGGTAAATATTCTTTACATGACTAAAGGCATTCTTGAAAGTAATGACATTGAACAACTCCTTTGTCCAGAATGACGCTTCATTATAACCTAATAATAACGGAATTTGTTTTGCGATAAGGATAATGCCGATACCGGCTAACATCCCTTTAATAACCGCTGAAGGAATAAAATGGGTAAAGCCTCCGAGTTTAAAAACTCCTAACAATAGTTGAATGACGCCGGCAACTGCAACAGAGAGAAAAAATATTTGAAGACTGCCAAGTTCTGTGATAGCACCGGCACTAATAGCAGTAAGACCCGCAGCTGGTCCGCTGACACTTAAATGTGATTTGCTGATCAAACCAACCACAATACCGCCAATGATACCAGAGATAAGTCCTGAATACAAAGGAGCACCAGAAGCTAAAGAAATACCAAGACATAGAGGCAAGGCAACAAAGAAGACAGTGATGCTTGCTTTAAAATCATGCTTGAGAAAAGACAAAAAATAATACCGTGCTTGCCGTTTAATAAGATCCATTACCTGCGATTATGTTCAAAGAGTTGCAGGCCGCAATGTAATTATTTTAATATTAATGAAGAATGATCTTGAACAACTGATGAATAGAATTGTTACTCTACAGAGTGTCCCTGAATTCATAAGTGTTTTTTCAAAAGAACCTCAAACTAAAAACTTCAAACTTCCTGTGTCCATTTATCTCTTTCATCCGGAGAAAATTTCCAGGGAGCAAAATTATTTTCAACATTGTTGAACATAGCGTTCCACTCCTGTGGTGCATTGCTTTCTTCCATTACTAATGAACGACGGAGTTCAAGAATGATCTCAAGGGGAGAAATGGAAACAGGACATTCTTCCACGCAGGCATTGCAAGTAGTACATGCACGAAGCTCTTCAACAGAAATATAATCATGCAACAGTTTCTTACTATCATCCTTATATACCTTATTTACATTTATATTCTTTCCAACATCTTCGAGTCTGTCTCTAGTGTCCATCATAATTTTTCTTGGTGATAAAGCTTTGCCGGTTTGGGTAGCAGGACAAGCAGCAGAGCAACGTCCGCATTCAGTACAACTATAAGCATCGAGTAAATTTCTCCAGCTAAGATCAAAGACATCTTTAGCGCCAAAGTTTGCTGGTGGTGCGGCATCAGTGGGAGCCAGTTCGGGTTTCATAGCATATAAAACTTCTTTCTGAACAGCCGGCATATTTCTCATTTCACCTTTTGGTTCCAGTCTTGCATAATATGCATTAGGGAAAGCAAGAATGATGTGCAGATGTTTTGAATAGGGCAGGTAATTTAAAAATGCAAAGATGCCGATGATATGCAGCCACCAGACTGTGCGTTCAATAACTACTAAGTTTAAGGGTGAGATAGAGGTTAAAGATGAGGAAAACATACCACTGAAAAGAAAACTGCCCGTATCATGATAATGTTCGTTTCCCTGTAATTGTAATGCCCTGTCACTTGAATTTAATAATAGGAATAAAGTCATCAGTACGATCTCAGTGATCAGGATATAATTCGCATCACTTCTTGGCCAGCCATTAAGATCCTTGCTGATAAATCTTTTTAGCCTGAGAATGTTTCTTCTTATAAGAAAAATAGCACAGGCAGCAAAAACCAATACAGCCAATACCTCGAATGCATTTATGAGAAATGTATAAAAGCCACCAAGAGATTTTGCAAACAAACGATGGGTTCCAAAAATTCCATCCAAGACTATTTCCAGCACTTCGATATTGATGATAATAAAGCCTGCATAAACAAAAAAGTGCATGATCGCTACAAGCGGGTTCTTAAACATTTTCTTTTGTCCAAATGCAAGCAGCAAAACATTTTTCCAGCGTTGACTTTTGTTGTCACTGAAATCTTCACCACGTCCTAACTTAATATTTCGTGTTATCTCTTTTACTTTTTTTGTAAATAACCAAATGGAGACAATTGCGGCAATAACAAATAAAATCTGCTGAAGGATTTGCATGATCAATCAATTACATTTGCTAAATTAAGCGTTTAATAGTATAATTATCCAATTGATAAATTGTTATGGCAACAGATAAAAAATATATTCTTAGCAAAGAAGTAGTGGAAAAGAAACTGCGCCGGATGGCGTTTGAAATACTGGAGAACAATATTGATGAAAAGGAAATTATTCTTGCAGGTATAAGAGAAAGTGGGAGTGTGGTGGCAAAAGTGATACAGAAAATGCTTGGTGAAATAGCTGACATCAAAACAGAATTTATTACAATTGAGATCGATAAAAATGAACCGACAAATGTTTCATTAAGTAAAACATTTGACTTTAACGGAAAAGTTATTATTGTTATCGATGATGTATGCAATAGTGGCAAAACATTACTATATGCATTGAAGCCTTTTATAGATTCACACCCGAAAAAGATACAGACACTGGTACTGGTAGAAAGAACACACACCAGTTTTCCTGTAAGACCTGATTATGTTGGCTTATCAATTGCAACAACTCTGCAGGAACATATTTTTGTAGAAGTGAAGGGGGAAGAAGTAACAGGGGCGTATCTACAATAGAACAGAACCACGATTTACATGATTAAAGAAAGAACCGAGATTTGATGGATTGGAGAAGGATTAGGAGGAAAAATAGGAAATCTCTTTTTATAGAAAACCTCCCAACTTTCCTCTTAATCCTTATAAATCCTATTAATCGTGGTTCTGACTAAAAATGTATCGCATGTACCTTCAACTTTCCATTTGACAGTTCCAGGCTTGGTGTCGGGAATTTAAAAGCATCGAGGATACCAAGTAATAATTTTACTCCTTTACTGTTTGTTTTTATTTTACTGAAATTGATGTCTGGCGCAAGGAACCACTGCCGGTATCTTTTTATATCTGTCCGGTTGACGGGCAAGCCTGTTTCTTCATCGATCCAGACATTGTGATAGCCGCCAAACATTCCATCTGCTCCATAACCGATCGCAACATTCAGCCATGGCGGTATATTTGATCCGCGAAAAAATGATCTGAGATTTGCGCTTAGCCAATAGGTTTGGCCATTATAATCCTTCAGCATTCTTTCAATAGTACTCGTACCAAACAAGTCATCTGATCTTTTGTTGAGCACTGAATCTGAATAGGTCTTGCGATGAAATGAAAATTTAAATTGAATACGTTGCTCTCCCCATCCAACCTGCTGACTTATGAATAATCCTGAACCAAAAAGATTTGCAGCCATATCGCCCCAGCTCCATCCCCACTGAGAAGAGTGAGCATCCAGAAGTTCTATCACGGTCATATAAACAGTACTGCTCAAACCGCCGATCCACGCTGCCTTTTTTGGTTCAACACCAGCCCAAACCCACATTGCTGCAGATGCACGGCCTGCATTGTAAGCCGCCCATGCATGACCCACTTTATCCATTTGCAACCATTCCCCATTATCATTAAAAGTATGAAACGAAGTCTTAGGATAGTCTTTGTACCATGTATTATTGAAGATAATAAGTGATGTTCCATATCCTATTACATTGAGGCCACCGACAATCCATTGTCTTTTTCTTTTTTGTTCGGAAGTTAGATAATTGAGATAAGAAAAAGGTGAATTTGTTTTTACGATCCCGGATGAACCGGGTTTTATAACTGTATCATTGGGTTGCGCTGATATTTTTTCCGCTACAATAAGTTTCGAAGTATCAGTTTGTGCACAAAAGGTAAGTGGAATAAAAATTAAACCCACGATCATGCTGAATAGTGAACCGAACGATGAACGGAGCGTCGCAAGAGACGATGAGTTTTGCACAGGTGCTGACTTCATTGAACAAAAATACGTTTCCTTTGGCTTTTCAGTTTCTATTGGTAAAATTCAATAACTTTCGTTTCTAAAACATATTAAGCATGGAAGCAGTGATACAAGAGAGATCAACCAACTGGCTAAAAGGAAATTTTGACGCAGCAACTAAAGATGCGATAAAAAAAATGCAGGCCGAAAATCCAAAAGAGCTGGCCGAATCATTTTATCGGAATCTTGAATTTGGAACAGGAGGTTTGCGGGGTATAATGGGGGTGGGCACCAACAGGATGAATAAATATACAGTGGGAATGGCGACACAGGGTTTTGCAAATTATCTGAATCAAACTTATCCCGGCGGGCCGGTTCGTGTGGCCATTGCACATGATTGCAGGAATAACAGCCGGTTTTTTGCGGAGACCACTGCCAATGTTTTTGCAGCAAATGGAATAAAAGTTTTTTTGTTTGAAGCATTGCGACCAACGCCTGAACTCTCATTTGCAATTCGCCATCTCGGTTGCCAGGGCGGGGTTGTATGCACTGCATCACATAATCCAAAAGAGTATAATGGTTATAAAGCATATTGGAATGATGGGGGGCAGTTAGTGCCCCCGCATGATAAAAATGTAATTAAGGAAGTAGAGAAGATAGCATCGGTTGATGATGTGAAATGGAGTGGGGGTGAATCAAACATCACGATCATTGGAAAAGAAATGGATGAAGAGTACATTGAAATGGTAAAGAGTTTAAGTGTTTATCCGGAAGTAATAGAAAAGCAGCATGATCTTAAGATCGTTTACACACCTATACATGGCACTGGCATCACATTAGTGCCACTGGTGCTCAAACGTTTTGGATTTACCAATGTACATATTGTGGAAGAGCAAAGTAATATTAATGGCGATTTTCCAACAGTAGTGTATCCTAATCCTGAAGAAAGCGAAGCAATGAGTATCGGTATGAAGAAAGCAAAAGAACTGGATGCTGATATTTTATTAGGTACCGATCCTGATAGCGACCGTGTTGGTATTGGAGTAAAAGATCATCATGGAAATTGGGTGCTTGTAAATGGTAACCAAACCGCAGTGCTTGCATTTAATTATATGATCGAAGCAAGAAAAGCTAAAGGCATTGCTAAGCCAAATGATATGGTAGTGAAAACGATCGTTACAACAGACCTGATCGATGAAATTGCAAAGGAAAATAATATTACCTGTTATAATGTGCTTACCGGGTTTAAATGGATAGCAGAATTAATAAGAGAAAAAGAAGGAAAAGAAAATTATGTGGTAGGCGGAGAAGAAAGTTATGGCTTAATGATCGGTGATAAAGTAAGAGATAAAGATGCCGTCAGCGCTGTTGCGTTGCTATGTGAAATGGCGGCTTATGAAAAAAATAAGGGCCGCAGTTTGTTTGCCAAGCTTATTGACCTGTATGTTCAATATGGTTTTTATAAAGAACACCTTATTTCAATTACTAAAAAAGGAATGGATGGTCAGCAACAGATCGCTGATATGATGGCTGTTTTCAGGAACAACCCGCCAAAAACCCTTGCAGGTTCTGATGTTGTTCAACTGCTCGATTACGAATTAAAAAAGGGCAAGAACTTAAAAACAGGAGAGGAGTGGCAGATCAAACTTCCCAAATCAAATGTGCTGCAGTTCATACTTGCTGATGGAAGCAAGATCAGCGCAAGACCAAGCGGTACTGAGCCTAAGATCAAATTTTACTTTAGTGTAAATACAAAGTTGAAAAGTGCTGATGAATTTGATAAAGGGAATGCGGCATTAGATGAAAAGATCAAAGCGATCATCACTGATATGAAACTTTAAGATTGGTTTTCTATTTTTGATTAACCAAATGTTAATGACGTCTTTCTTTCAGAACATTTTGTAATTTCATTTTACCAACATGAAGGAAAAACAAAGAATTATAACAGTTCTGATCGTTGTTTTGCTCTACAATCTTGTTGACCAGTTCCTGATACAAAAACACAGAGGTATAAATGACACATCAGTTATCCTTTCTTTTGTCATTGCAATTGTACTTTATCTTGCCTTAATATATTTCTTTGGCAAAAAGCATTTGAATTAAGAATGAGTATAGACAACCTCTTCAAACCTACCTATTCCATTGCGGCACTTCGAATGATGATGGGTGTTGTATTTATACTTCATGCGGGTGTAAGAGTTTACAACAACACACTTCCGGGCTTTGGCGAGTTTTTACATGACAAAGGGTTCCCGTTTAGTTTTTATTTGGCTTGGGCTGTTACCTTATTTGAATTAGTAGGTGGTATACTGATGTTTCTCCGTTTTTTTGTAAGGATCTTTTGTATTGGTGAAATGATCATACTTATTACAGGCATCGTAATCGTTCATAGCGAAAATGGATGGAGTATTATAGAAAGATCATTAAATGGAATTGAGTACAGCCTAGTGCTTATTACAATACTTACCGCTATTTTTATTGCAGAAAGAAAAGCAGCAAGAAATATCACACCTCTTTTATAAGAAAAATAATCTGTGGGCTAAAGCCTGTTCAGAACCTAATTGACCAACCCCAGCCTTAAGGCTGGGTTGAAAATACCGTAGTAATATTATCGGCCTTTAGCTCTGAATAAGAAT
>VBAS01000327.1:0-6214 GCA_005882975.1 Bacteroidota bacterium
TACGGCTGCTGTTGCTTTACTTGCTTTAGGAGGTTCGCTCCTTGCCAGCTCATTAAAAAAGAATGAGGGCAAAGTGCAGGTAAGAGAATTAACGCTGACCGAGCTTAAACAAGAAGAAGAAAAAAAACCTGAACCACCGCCACCGCCACCGCCAAAGCAGGAACCACCAAAAGTGGAGATGACAAAATTCACCCCTCCTAAAATTGTAAAAGATGAGGAAGTGAAAAAAGAAGAGATTCCCCCTGAAGTAAAAGAGTTGGAAGATACTAAGATAGATGTAAAGAGCCAGGAAGGTATAAAGGACGAAGGTCTTGCTCCTGCAGTTGTCGATGAAGGTAAACAGGTAGTTGAAGAAAAGAAAGATGAAGATGAAAACAAGGTCTTTGAAAAAGTAGAAGTAGAGGCAAGTTTTAAAGGTGGCGAAAGAGAATGGCGTAAATACCTGGAAAGAAACCTTGACCCCAACGTGCCTGTTGAAAATGGTGCAGCCGAAGGAACTTACACCGTTATCGTTCAGTTCATAGTTGATAAAGAAGGTAAGATAAGTGATGTAAAAGCTATATCAAATCATGGTCATGGTATGGAAGAAGAGGCGATCAAAGTAATTAAGAAAGGACCGGATTGGGTACCTGCCATTCAAAATGGTCGTCAGGTAAAAGCTTATCGTAAACAGCCAATTACTTTTGTGGTAGCATCAGAATAAAACATTTACTGTTCAGTAATATTAAATCCCTCCCGACTTGTCCGGAGGGATTTCTATTTTTGGGGCATGCAGGGAAAATCAACAGGATGGAATGATACGATCGTAGCATTAGCAACACCGCCGGGAATTGGTGCAATTGGTATTATCCGTCTTAGCGGCGCTAAAGCAATCGATATTGTGAATGACTTGTTCCCCTCAAAAGATCTGAGCCAACAAAGATCGCATACTATTCATGTTGGCATAATAAAAGATAAAGAAGAAATACTTGATGAGGTTGTTATTTCAATTTATAAAAACCCCCGATCATATACGGGTGAAGATGTGATTGAAATAAGCGGACATGGTTCGCCATTTGTTTTGCAGCAAATAATAAGTGCAAGCATACAACGTGGCGCAAGATTGGCAAAGGCCGGGGAGTTTACTCAACGGGCATTTTTAAAAGGTAAGCTGGATCTTGCGCAGGCCGAAGCCGTTGCTGATCTGATAGCATCAAATACACAAGCTTCGAAAAAAACAGCCTTGCACAATATTCGGGGCGGTTTTTCAAATAAACTGAAAGCACTACGAGATCAGTTACTAAAGTTTTCTGCTTTAATAGAATTGGAACTTGATTTCAGCCAGGAGGATGTTGAGTTTGCAGATAGAAAACAATTTTATGAATTGATAGATGAATTAAGCAAGCTAACTGATCAACTAATCAATTCTTTTCATCTTGGAAATGTGATTAAGAACGGGGTCAGTGTGGCAATTGTTGGTAAACCAAATGCTGGTAAATCAACTTTACTAAATGCCTTATTGCAGGAAGACAGGGCGATTGTAAGTGATATTCCTGGTACTACCAGGGATACGATAGAAGAAGTTATTAATATCGATGGTATTCTTTTTCGCCTCATCGATACAGCCGGTATACGACATCATACAAGTGATATAATTGAAAGCATGGGAGTGGAAAAAAGCCTGGATAAAATGAAAACTGCTGATCTTGTGTTGTATTTATTTGATGTCGATGATAATTTTAAAGAGATAAATAGTTTGCAGGATGAATTGAAGAAAAGAGAATTAAAATTTTTACTTGTTGCCAATAAAACGGATAGACAGGATGAATCTATTGCAAGGGAAAAGTTTTCTTCTTTAGATAACATCGTATTTATTTCTGCAAAAAATAACAGGCATCTTGAAGTATTAAAAGAAAGAATGGTTGATAAAATAATTTCTGGTGAAGTACGATCAGAAGATACCATTGTCACCAATGCACGACATTATCATGCATTAAAGGAAGTGGCCAAATCATTGGCAGATATTAAAAGTGGGTTAGATAGTAAACTTGCCGGTGACTTGCTTGCGTTAGATATCCGGAGAGGTCTTCATTATTTAGGTGAGATAACCGGGGAGATCACAAATGAAGATCAGCTTGATTATATCTTCAGTAAATTCTGTATCGGAAAGTAATACCCCATATATACATTCGATGTCCTATAGTCGCTATTCCTGATTTATCGTATTGGGATGGCCATGAAAAATATTGCTTAACAAAGCATGAGCAATTTTGGTGATTTATAAAATAATGTTTAGGCAAATAAATGTGTACAATTATTCTTTACAAAAAATTGATGAAGGCATAAGATATGTATTAGGTTTTTGAATTAATTAATCATTGATCTTTAAAAATTTATTTTATGTCAAAACAATCATTCAAAGAAGGACCTGTTGCAAAAACACTTGAAAAAGAAACGGCAAAAATTCCATCCGATGTTTACTTGTGGGCTGCGCTGGGAACAATGGCGTTTTCCCTCGGATTATTCATGACCAAAAACAAACATGCAAGTATGTTCTTTGGCCAATGGGCACCTTCATTATTAATAATTGGTTTATACAATAAGCTTGTAAAACTGGAAGGACACGACCAGGAAGATAAAGGAAATAGAGAAGAAGGAGTTGGAATGAGGACAAGGCATGAACAAAGTTTTAGTTCATAGTAGTAGCCATTTATTTTTAAGACGGTAGTATTCTTAATTCTTAAGATACTGCTGTCCTAATGATTTTAACATCGTCGTAAAAACCTCTATGTTTTAGATTTCTGACAATGTATATAGAATTTCATACAGCAGTTTACTAACCCCACTGTATGAAAAGTTGTGTTCAGCAATAACACATCAGTAAACAATAATCCATCATTCCACACGCAATTAATTGTATTGCCCAGGCAATAAAAATCCCACTATATAGCAGGATAGCGAACGTGTAACGAAAAAAGTTTACCTTTCGGTAGTGCTCTGTGTTTACCTCAACCAATAGGATCGTTAAACCTTATTAATTCTACAAAATGCGTTTTACGTTTTTTTTTATTCTTTTCACGGCAACACTTTGCCATCTTGCATGTCAGGATACAACTAAAAACAAAAATTCCGAAAAAGTTGGTGATAATAAAACTACTCTACAAGACACCTCCGGAATAACGATAAGAGGTGACAGTATTTCTTATATTAACTGGGCTTCTGAGAATGAGATAATCGGATTGGAAAATACAGCATTTGGTGATCTCGATAGCATGATTGCCAGAAGATACATTCGTGTCTTAGTTCCCTACTCAAAAACCTACTACTATATGGAAGGGATGAAAACCTATGGTCTTGCTTATGACCTGCTGAATCTTTTTGAGAAAGAATTGAACAGGCAATTGAAATTTGATCCAGCCAAAGTACGTGTGATCTTTATACCCGTAAGCCGTGAACAGATCGTACCATTATTAACAAGTGGTCATGCAGACATGATCGCATCAGGTTTTACGATAACTTCAGAAAGAAAAGAATTAATCGATTTTTCAACACCAACTGTAACAGGTATAAAAGATATTGTAGTTGGTGGACCTTCAGCGCCACCAATTAAATCGATTGCATATCTTGCCGGCCAACACGTGTATGTCCGCGAAAACAGCAGTTACCAGTCTTCATTAAGGAAGGTTAATGATTCACTTCAAAAGATCGGACTTGAACCGATACATATTGAATTTACGGGTCCATATCTTGAAGCGGAAGATATTTTAGAAATGGTAAATGAAGGATTAATTCCTTTTACAGTAATTTCTGAGGATCTTGGAAATGGTAAATGAAGGATTGATTCCTTACACAGTAATTTCTGAGGATCTTGGAAAACTTTGGAACAGTATTTATACAGATCTAAAAGTATACTCGAAAATTGCAGTTGAGACTAATGTGTCATATGGATGGGCATTCAGAAAAAATTCACCAAAATTAAAAGCTGCTGTCAACAAATTTATACCGCAAATAAGAAAAGGGTCAATGGTGGGGAATATGCTCTATGACAAATACCTTAAAAATAAGGACAGGTTACGGAATTCTCAAAGCAAGGAAGCATTAGCCGATCTGAATCATTTTAGAAAAATGTTTATAAAGTATGGCGATAAGTATTCTCTTGACTGGCTCTTATTGTCTGCCCAAGCATTCCAGGAATCTCAGCTTAAGCAGGCAACTGTGAGCCATGCAGGGGCGGTTGGAGTTATGCAGGTTCTGCCAAAAACAGCCGCAAGCCCTCCCATCAGTATTCCCAATGTTAGAAATCCGGAGGACAATATCCATGCAGGGGTAAAATATATGCGCTATTTAATTGATAATTATTTTGAGAATGAACAAATAGATTCTTTGAATATGCATCTTATGGCACTAGGCGCATACAACTGTGGGCCCGGTAATATGAGAAAATTAAGACGTGAGGCTAAAGAACATGGACTGAATGAAAATGTATGGTTTAATAATGTAGAGATCATGGCGGCACGCCATATTGGAAGGGAAACTGTCCAGTATGTGAGCAATATCTATAGATACTATTGGTCTTACCAGGCACTTCAGAATTTTAAAGATTCAAGAGACCAGAAAAATTCTCCATAAAGTATGACTTATTGTTAAAAGAGAACCGGCCGCAGAAGGCGGCCGGTCGATCGGACTTATTGGTTATCTGAGCGTATATAAGACACATTTATTATAAGGAAAACAGGGTACGGGCCAGGCAGAGTAATTATCCCGTTAAGCTTTAGTATCCTTCTTCAAAATTTTTCCATTCTTATCTACCAGGATCTTTGCTAATGCATCTCCTTTCTCTAACTTTATTTCGTACACAGTCCTCTTTTTATCATTCTCCTCATCTATGGACTTTATTTTATAGCCTGAATAGTTTTTTGTAAGAGTTTTCTTTACAGGATCGGGAAGCATTGTTGAATCTTCAACAACTGATGATGATCCGATCCAATTATTATTCCTATCCCACCAGGACCAGGAGCTTCTGTTATTTATTTTATAATTGACAGCGTGATAGGAAGTATCCATTGATGGCCATCCTGTCCATTCCCAATTGATCCTCTCATAAGGTTTGTATGGAGACCAGGTAACATCTGTTGCATTTGGATATTTTGTTTGGAATGCAGTCCTGGTATTATCCGGTGGATTATATTCAGGTACGACTGTTGGGCTTGGATTTGTGTTGGTATTGCTATTTGTACTATTGTTAACTGTTGTGGTATCAGTTGTTTTTTCATTGTAGGCGGTGTCCGTTTTGTTATCACCGCATGCAGCTAGTATAACACCACTGGCCGCGATCACTATCCAATTCTTTTTCATAGTTGGTCTTTTTTTTCAATTACAAGTTTTTAAACAAAGGCAAATGATATGCCATGCCATTTTTGTGCGAGGTACGGCAATTTTCAGGGAATAAAATTTATTCTTATTTAAAAGTGATCCAAGTCTGGGGAAATGTATCTACAAAAATTCTCATATTTTAATTGCATATTGGGTAAAAGGTGGGAGTTCCACATTTACAATTGCTCTTTCAATGAAAAGAAACCAGAAGGTGATGGCAAGGTAATTGTCCATTTTTTTATAAATAAACACTTATGATAAAGCGGGACGGTTATAACATTTCCGTATGGCAGGAAAGTGTAGATGAATTTCTGCCAACTAATAAAATAGATCTCTCTAAGATATATGATGTAGTAATTGTAGGTGGCGGTATAACGGGTATAAGTACTGCATATCAACTACAAAATTCTGGTATGAATTGTCTGCTGTTGGAAGCTCATGAGCTTTGTTTCGGTACTACAGGTGGTACTACGGCACATATCAATACTTTGTTGGATGTACCTTATTCCACAATAGAAAAAAAATTCAGTAAAGAAAATTCCAGGCTCGTTGCCCAATCGGTAAAAGAAGCGGTGAATACAATTCAGGATACTATAAACAAACATAATATTGATTGTGATTTTGAAACAACGTCCGCAACTTTATTTGCCAAGACCGATAAGCAAGAAGAGGAACTTGGTAAGATCAGCAAGGCTACAAGTGATGCGGGGGTTCCAAATGACTTTATTAATGAAATAAGTATTCCAATAAAGTTTTTAAAAGCAATGCGTGTAGAAGGCCAGGCCAAATTTAACCCCGTTCGTTATGTACATAATTTGGCAATACAGCTTGAAAAAGCCGAGGGTGTGATTTTACAGGAGTG
>VBAS01000327.1:6241-8918 GCA_005882975.1 Bacteroidota bacterium
AAAATGTTACCATTGAAACAAGTAAAGGTAAAGTTACAGCCCGGTTTTTAATTTATGCAACACATACTCCTCCCGGGGTTAATCTTTTACATTTTCGTTGCGTACCTATGCGCAGTTATGCAATGGCGATCACCTTAAAGAATGAGGATTATCCTGAAGATCTTTTATATGATATGTATGATCCTTACAATTATTATCGGTCACAGGAAATTGATGGCCGCAAATATTTTATAGTAGGTGGTGTTGATCATAAAACGGCGCATGAAGATAACCAGGAATACCGCTTTCTAAAACTTGAATCACACATTCGGCAATATTTTGAAATTAATGAGATCGCCTATAAATGGTCTTCACAATATTATGAATCCCCGGATGGTCTTCCTTATATAGGACAGTTACCAGGGCATGATAAAATATTTGTTGCAACCGGTTATGGCGGAAATGGTATGCCTTTTAGTACAGTTGCTGCATTGCTATTAACTAAGATGATCACAAACCAGGATACTCCTTATAAAGATCTGTATGATCCAAACCGGTTAAAACCTGCTGCAGGCTTTACAAATTTTGTTGCCCACAATGCTGATGTAGTTAAACAGTTTGCAAGCAAATGGTTCTCGCATGAAGAATTGCATGAGTTGGCAGAACTGGCAACAGAAGAAGGGAAGATCGTAACTTTTAAAGATGAAAAGATCGCTATCTATAAAGATAAAGATGGAGGCATACATGCATTAAGCCCAACCTGTACGCATGTAGGGTGCGAAGTAAAATGGAACAATACTGAATTAACATGGGATTGTCCCTGTCATGGTGCCCGCTATTCATACGATGGTCATGTATTGAATGGGCCGACTACTAAAAATTTGGCGAAGGTTAGCGTTCGTAAATTAATTTCTAAAGAAGAATAAAATGAAAACTGCAACCAGGAAATCAATCAGGAAAAAAAGAACCCCCAAAAAGACAATTGGTTCTTATGAGGTCATTAAAAATTATAAGGGAAAGCAATATGTGGGAATGCAAATAGGCCGAAGTCATAAGTGGTATTATGATAAAGGAGAGTGGAAAGATAAAAAGATCACACCTGATCTTTGGGAAATAAGATATGCAGTAACAAAACGAAGAGCAGGTAAAGCGCCAAAGGGATCAGGTGCACCTGTTGGTACAGGATATCACTGGTATATTTTGGCTCACCAGGAAGTTTTAAAATTGAATGAAGATGATTATACGACCGTATTGTCAGGATTAAAATATAAAATCGCACACAAGCGGGCGGCAAACTGGAGTGCTTCTGTTTCCACGCAACGCAAAACCTTATTAAAATTCTTAAAAGAAATGGTGGCTCAACTTGAAAAAGAACCTGTGCCTATAAAGTTTACTTATCTGGATGTAGAATATAAAGGTGAAGGTGTTCCTGTTCCGGGAACATGTAATAATGGTGTCTGTTATGACCTTGAAATAAATCTTAATGGAAGACATGTCGGGATGTTACATCGGTTAAAGAATAGCTGGAAGATAGAAGGAGTAGATGATGAAAAATTTGTAAATGCTATTGGTGATGTTGTAACGTTATGGTATGAATAGATCATTCAGTGTATTTGTTCTTACAGATTGTCTGTACAATTTTCCACATAGTGTGAATCTTTTTGCACGAGATTTCCCATTACTTTTTTTGGAAATGCATTATTAAAATTTTTTTATTCCCAACTTCAAAAAAAACTTTGTCCATTCCAAGTTTTGTTTCGGTTTATCAATTGAAATCTTCTCTTCTTGTTTTTATAAAAGCCAGACGGGCATATTTGTTGTTTCGATTTTTTTATTATTAAACATTTTAAAACTTAATCTATGATCAGCACACGACGTAGGCGTTATGCCAATATGGAAGATGATAACAGGAGCCGTTCAGGTGGTTATGGCCAGTCAGGGCAACGTTATCAGCAGCAGCAAGAAGATGATTACGATGATGAGGATTATGAAAATGAAGATTATGATGATGATGAAGACGATGACGATGATGATAACATCAGGGGTCAGCGTCAGGGGCAAGATTATGATGATGAAGATTATGACGAAGAAGATGATGAAGACGATGATGACGATTATGAAGAAAATGGTCGGAGTTCACGAGGAAGTTATGGAAGTTCAAGAAGCCAGAGTCAGTATGACGATGATGACGACAACAATTATGGCAGCAGCGGAAGCAGAGGCAGCCGCGGTCGTTATAATGATGATGACGATGATTATAACCGTGGGGGCAGAAGAAACGGTGGATCTGGTTCGGGTTCATCAGGCCGTCGTTCACGCAGAGGATTCGGCGCTATGAGTCCGGAAAAAGTTAGACGACTCGCAAGAAAAGGTGGACAAGCATCTGGTCGGAGCAGAGGGGATGATGATCGCAGAGGATCTAATGGAAGATCAGGAAGTCGTTCAGGCAGCAGCAGTAATCGTAGCAGTTCCAGCCGTAGCGGTTCTGGTCGCCGTAGCAGCAGTTCATCAAATGGACGAAGCTCCTCTAGCAGTTCAAATGGCAGATCTTCTTCACGCAGTTCAAAAAGTGGACGCAGTGGTTCTTCATCAGGAAGAAGTAGCAGTTCTTCAAGCAATGGCAGAAGCTCTTCAAGCAATGGAAGACGTGGCCGCAGAAAAAGCAGTTCTTCTTCAAGCAGATGAGATTTAGATTGAA
>VBAS01000332.1 GCA_005882975.1 Bacteroidota bacterium
TGTCTTCTGCGGTTAAGATCATTCCCTGGCTCTCAATCCCTTTCATTTTCCTCGGCGCAAGATTGACTACTACTACAACTTGCTTGCCAACCATTGCATCCGCAGTATAATGCAAGGCAATACCACTAACAATTGTCCGGGTTTCAGTGCCCAGATCAATTGTTAATTTTAAAAGCTTATCTGCCTTTTCTACTTTTTCACAAGTTGTGACGGTACCAACACGAAGATCAAGCTTAGCGAAATCATCATAAACAATTTCGGATTTCGGATTTACGATTTCAGATTTAATTTCCATCTTTTGTGTTTCTTGTTTCTTGTCATTTGTGTCTTGTGCCTTGACTAAACCACTTTTCAATTTTTCTATTTGTGCTTTTATTTCTTCATCTTCTATTTTCCTGAATAATAATTCAGGAGCCCTTAATGAATATCCGACGCTCAACAATTTTAGTTTGCCTGCATTCTCCCAGTCCAGCATTTTATCTACCACTTTCATCATATACAGCATTTTCTTTGCCGTGGTTGGTAAAAATGGATTAATAAGAATGGCAAGGTTCGCTGTTAATTGTAAACAAAGATGTAAGCAATTGTCAATTTCCTTTTGAGCTGCTATAGACTGTGGTCCGTCGTCCGTGGTCTTTTTGGCTTTTATCCACGGCTCTTTTTTCTGCATGTATTGATTTCCCTTTCTTGAAAGATCGATCACTTCAAACAATGCATCACGAAACTTATATTCTTCAATCAAACTTTCGACCTTCATCTTTGAACTTTCAATTTCTTTCATGATCCACCGGTCTTCATCATCTAAAATATCTTCATGCAGCTTCGGCACTTTGCTATTGCAAAGCTTATGCATCAACACCCATGTGCGGTTAACAAAATTTCCGAAGATAGAAGCCAGTTCATTGTTGTTCCTGTCCTGGAAATCCTTCCAGGTAAAATCATTGTCTTTTGTTTCTGGTGCATTTGCACATAACACGTAACGAAGTACATCTTCACAACCCGGAAAGTCTTTTACATAATCAGGCACCCACACGGCCCAGTTGCGACTGGTACTTACTTTATCACCTTCGATATTTAAAAATTCATTTGCAGGAACATTATCGGGTAAAACAAAATTTCCATGCGCCTTTAACATAGCAGGAAAGATGATGCAATGAAAAACGATATTGTCCTTCCCAATAAAATGAACAAGTTTAGTATCTTCTTTGCACCAGTAATCAGCCCATTTATCTGTCAATTCTTTTGTAGCAGATATATAACCAATTGGTGCATCAAACCATACATATAATACTTTTCCTTCAGCATCGGGCAATGGAACTTTTATTCCCCAGCTACTATCTCTTGTCATTGCTCTTGACTGTAAACCTTTATCCAGCCAACTCTTGCATTGACCATACACATTATTCTTCCATTCTTTATGTCCTTCAATGATCCATTCGCTTAACCAGGCTTCATAATTCTGCAGTGGAAAATACCAATGTTTTGTTTTCTTTTTTACGGGCACAGCATCGCTCAATGCACTGCGGGGATTAATTAATTGTTCAGGACTTAAAGACGAACCACATTTCTCACACTGATCACCGTATGCATTTGGATTTGAACAAACAGGACAAGTACCAATAATATAACGATCCGCTAAAAATGTTTTTGTCTTTTCATCATAGTATTGCTCCGTTTCTTTTTCCTCAAATAAACCATCATCGTACAATTTTTTAAAAAATGCTGAAGCAGTTTCGTGATGCACCTTATTAGACGTACGTGAATAAATATCAAATGAAATTCCCATCTGCTCAAAACTTTCCTTGATCTGTGCATGGTATTTATCAACTATCTGTTGTGGTGTCACACCTTCTTTCATTGCACGGATGGTGATCGGCACACCATGCTCATCACTGCCACAAACAAATTTTATATCCCGTTTCCGTGCACGTTGATAGCGAACATAAATATCTGCAGGTACATATACACCGGCCATATGCCCGATATGTACTGGCCCGTTTGCATATGGTAATGCTGCTGTAACTAATATCCTTTTATAATCCATCATCTTTTTACCTGGTAAATTTTTATGTAGTGAACTTCCTGTTCTCTACTCGTCTTTCGTTGCGTCGCACTCTTGTACGTTCAGTTCACTATTCACCACTTCTACTTTTGTCACCATGAACTTAGCGAAGGGCTATTCATCAAAGAGCGGAAACAACCAAGGTCTGCAAAAATACCGGATTAAAGACCATTGCCCAAACCATTGCGATTAGCATATTTTATTTACATTGAGAAAAATTAAAGACTGCTTATGCCAAATAAATCTGTAGAAGAAAAACTAAAGGAACTTGGTTACGAATTGCCAACACTTCCTGCTTCCAAAGGAATTTATAAGCGCTGCCTTATTGATGGAAAAAATCTTTATGTCTCCGGACATATTTCTGTAAACACTGATGGAAGTTCTATAACAGGAAAGCTTGGAAAAGATCTGAATGAAGACCAAGGTAAAACCGCGGCCAGGCAATGCGGGTTAGCTATTCTCTCTTCTTTGAAAGCTGAATTAGGCGATCTGGGAAAAGTAAAAAGAGTAATGAAAGTACTTGGGATGGTAAATGCAATACCCGAATATGAAAAACATCCGGTGGTTATCAATGGATGCAGCGAATTGTTTGTTGAATTATGGGGAGAAGATAATGGCAAAGGTGTACGCAGTGCAGTAGGAATGGGTTCATTGCCGGGAAATGTTGCAGTAGAAATAGAAGCAATGTTTGAGATCTATTAATTAATTGCCCCGACCTTCAGGTCGGGATTAAAAATAAATCTAATTATTCACTGGCCTAAAGGCCAGAGCAATTCATAAAAATTGAAAATGCCTGAAAATTGGTATGAAATAGAAAACATCAAGGAGCTTGATTCTCCGGCTTTGGTTGTTTTTCCTGAAAGAGTGAAACACAACATTCAATTGGCGATCGACATGATCGGTGATGTGAATCGTTTACGACCGCATATCAAAACAAACAAATCACCAGATGTAGCCAAACTGATGTTGGATGCAGGCATTACAAAATTCAAATGTGCAACTATTGCCGAAGCTGAAATGCTTGCTCAATGCAATGCACCGGATGTTTTGCTGGCATATCAGCCACTTGGACCAAAATTGGATCGGTTCATTTCTCTTATTAAAAAATATCCTTCAACTAAATTTTCCTGTCTTACAGATAATATCGCTGCAGCAAATGAGCAGTCTTTAGCATTTAGTGCTGAGAATATTATAGTTCCTGTTTATTTTGATCTGAATGTTGGAATGAATCGAACAGGAATTTCTCCCAATGAAGACGCAATTGCTTTATATGATCATTGCAAAACTTTAAAAGGAATTTCAGTTGTCGGTCTTCATGCTTATGATGGTCATATCCGTGAAGTTGATTTTGAAGCGAAAAAGCAAAAATGCGACGAAGCTTTTGCATTGGTTGAGAAACTAAATGAAAAATTAAAACTTCCAACCATCATAATGGGTGGTTCACCAGCTTTCTCGGTTCATTGTAAAAGAAAAGATATTGAATGTAGTCCCGGCACATTTGT
>VBAS01000333.1 GCA_005882975.1 Bacteroidota bacterium
TCTATACAAACTCCGCACACACACAATCAAAAGTTCTAATGAATGCCGCCCCGGCAGCAGGTGGATTTTCCGCTACTCGTCTTGCACGTCTTGACTCCGGCATGAACGACTGGGTAAAAAACAAATGGGTAAATGGTTCTGTGGCATTGATAGTTCGCAACGGAAAGATCGTTTTTAATAAAGCTTATGGTTATAATAATCTAGAAACGAAAGAGGCGCTTGATAAAAATGGAATTTTTCGAATTGCCTCCCAAACAAAAGCGGTAACAACAGTTGCAGTAATGATGTTGTGGGAGGAAGGAAAATTTTCATTGGACGATTCTGTTTCTAAATTCATACCATCCTTTGCCAATCAACAGGTGATAGCAACTTTCAACCCCAAAGACATTACATATACAACTGTTCCTGCAAAACGAGCTATTACCATTCGTGATTTGCTTACACATACATCCGGTCTTGGATACCCGGGAATAGGAACACCGGAAGAAATTGCTATTTATGCAAAAAATAGGATCACGGGAGGTGTTGGGGTAGCAGGCGAAAAAATTTCTGACGCCATGAATCGCCTGGGCGGTTTGCCGCTATTTTTTCAGCCAGGTGAACAATGGAGGTATGGATTAAGTCATGACGTGCTTGGATACCTGGTTCAACTGTGGTCTGGCATGTCACTGGAAGATTTTTTCGCAAAGCGAATTTTTCAACCGCTTGGTATGAAAGACACTTATTTCAATGTGCCGCAGGAAAAGGGAAAAAGGCTTGTAAATTTTTTTCTGCAGGATCCTACAGGAATAATAAAAAAGCAAGATGCAGTTTTTGGCGGAGCACTCGACATGAAATATCCCCTTAATAAAACAGATTATTTTTCCGGTGGCGGAGGTTTGTCATCCACCATTTATGATTATGCTATTTTACTTCAGATGCTATTAAATGGCGGAGAATATAACGGTGTCCGGTTGCTGGCCCGTAACACAGTACGTATGATGACGATGAATCAGATCGGAGATCTGTCTGTGAATATTGGAACTAGTAAGGATAATAAATTTGGATTTGGCTTTTCAATTATCAGCGAAAGTGGGAGCAAAGGTCCAAGCCAAGCCGGTACTTACGCATGGGGTGGCGTTTTCTCAACTACTTATTGGGTGGATCCAAAGGAAAATTTGATCGTATTGTTATATGAGCAAATGTGGGGACCGCATATTGCTGACACACAGAAATTATTTCGTGCCCTCGTGTACCAGGCGATCAATGATTGATGAATTGTTGAAAGTAAAAAGTTTAACCACGTTTGATCACTTGTGTTCGTTAAGAAATTTTTCCCGAAGAGCAGACTTTAAAAATTTACCTACCGATGTTTTTGGAATGGCATCAATTACGTGATAGCCGTCGGGGATCCAGAATTTTGCAAACCTCGTAGCGAGGAATTCATTTAAGTCAGCAGCAGAAAAATTTTTTCCTTCTTTAAGTACAACATAAGCAAATGGCCTTTCTATCCATTTATCATCGGGGATGGCGATCACTGCCGCTTCTAATATTGAAGGATGACCCATCAACGAATTTTCCAGTGCTACTGAACTGATCCATTCACCTCCTGATTTAATAACATCTTTGCTTCTGTCTTTTATCTCAATGAATCCATCTTCACTGATGGTAACAATGTCCCCTGTTTTCAACCATCCGTCTTGTGTAAATTTTTCTTCGGTTGTTTCTTCTCCTTTATAATATGAAGAACAGATCCACGGACCACGCACCTCCAGTTCTCCCATCGTAAGTCCATCCCATGGAATGAATCCGAATTCATTTCTACCACGGATCTCTACAAATGGAACCGGCAAGCCTTGTTTTGCTATATGATCATACTGCTCATCTTTGGATGCTTTCTGCAGTTTAGAAGTCATCACTGAAGTACTACCCAATGGAGACATTTCAGTCATGCCCCAGGAATGAAGGACTTTAATTCCGAAGTTTTCATCAAAAGATTTTGCCAAAAAACGAGGTACTGCCGAACCACCCAGTATTATGAGGCGTAAGAATAGTTTGTATTTAGCAGGTTCATTTTCCAGGGCATTCAGGATACTCATCATAACCGTGGGTACACCTGCTGTCAGAGTTATCTTTTCATTTTCAAAAAGCTGCAAAATACTTTCTGCATCGAGGAAAGGACCAGGAAACACTTGTGTAGTACCCACGAACGTACAACTATAAGGGAAACCCCATGCACTGGCATGAAACATGGGAACGACAGGCAGCATCACATCCCCCTCATTGATACCAGCACCAGTACAACTTAGCAGGAACGACATCACATGAAGCATGATGGAACGATGGGAATACAATATACCTTTTGGCTTTCCGGTTGTTCCCGAAGTGTAACACATGAACGCAGCTGAATATTCGTCACCCTCAAACGGTTCGAATAATGAATCATCGCCACTTGCAACCAGGTCTTCATAATTTAAATACTCCTCCGGAATTTGTTTTCCTCCATTCGGAATGACAATGACCTTAGAAACTTTTATCGTGTGTTTGAACTTTTCAAATAAGGGCAACAGTACTTCGTCCACAATAATGATCTTATCTTCTGCATGATTAACGATATAACCAAGATCATCCGGACTAAGACGAATGTTGAGAGGATGTATAATTACTCCCATACATGGAATTGCAAAATATGCTTCGAGATGCTGATAATGATTCCAGCAGAGAGTGGCCACCCTGTCTCCCTGCCCAGTGCCGAGGCGATGAAGAGCTACAGACAACTTTTTTGTACGGATGGCAAAATCATAGTAAGTGTAGCGATGAATGCTTTTATCGGGAAGACGACTCACAATTTCTTTTTTTCCAAATAAGGTTTCTGCCCTTCGTAAAATCGTGGGAAGAGTTAATTGATATTCCATCATTAAACCTTTCATGGGAACTTCTGAATTATGGTATATGTTATATAATTTATTCGCTGAAAGATAATCAAAAGAAATATTAATAATAGCATCACTTAGATCTGTAACAAACCTTTTATCAATGCACTTTTAAAGAGAATTCAATAATAGTAAATAGCACCAACAACCGAAGCTTTATTATCTTCAGTTGTTAGCACGCCTGCACAAAGAGGCTATGCGACATATGAACTGAGTAAACTTTAGCAAGTGATCACAAAACAATTTATAATAACAACTATGGACAAAATAAAAAAAGATGAGTTTAAATTAGTTGGACTTAAACTAAACTACAAAACGACAAATGAAAACGGGCAATCAGGCATTGACTGTGGTAGCTTATGGCAAAAGTTTGAGAACGAAAATTTTGTAGAAAGAATAGCAGAAAAGCTAAGTGACGAAATTTATGCAGTTTACTATGACTATGAAGGCGACCATACCAAACCGTTTTCATATTTTATTGGCTGTAAAGTAAAAACTGAAGTTCAAAACTCACAGGGCATGGACAGTTTGATCATACCTGCCGGAAAATACTATAAGGTAATTGCTAAAGGAACAATGCCTGGTTGTGTTGCTGGTTCCTGGAAGAAAATCTGGAGT
>VBAS01000334.1 GCA_005882975.1 Bacteroidota bacterium
GGTAATTTCATATCAGGCATTCCCATTTGTGCTTTTAAGCTTCCATCTTCAAACTGCACCATGCTATGAATAACACTTTGGGGATGAATGATCACTTGAATTTGTTCGGGGCGAAGATTGAACAAGTATTTTGCTTCGATCATCTCAAGACCTTTATTCATTAGCGTAGCGGAATCAATACTGATCTTTGCACCCATGGTCCAGTTGGGATGCTGTAATGCATGTTCTCTTTTTACATTCACCAGGAAATTTGGTTTCCTTCCAAGAAAAGGACCGCCGGAGGCAGTAAGTATAATTTTTTCAATACGATTTCTTGTTTCACCGACCAGGCATTGAAAAATAGCTGAATGTTCTGAATCTACAGGAATAACCGGCGCCCTGTTTTCCATTGCCCGCTGCATTATAATGTCACCGGCAACCACCAACGTTTCTTTATTTGCCAGTGCGATGGTTTTACTATTTTCAATTGCTTTTAGTGTTGGTCTTAATCCTGCAAAACCAACAATAGCTGCTAACATCAGGTCATAACAATCCATTGCAGCCACTTCTTCCAATGCTTTTTCACCACAAAAAACTTTTACATCAGTAGATGCCAGTGCATCTTTCACCTTCTGATATTTGCTCTCATCACCAATAACAACGATATTAGGATTGAATTGCAATGCCTGTTCAATAAGTAATTCATCATTTGTCTGTGCAGTAAGTACTTCAGCGGAAAATTTGCCGGGATTGGCTGCAATTACATTCAAAGCCTGTGTACCGATAGAACCAGTAGACCCAAACAGGGCAATTCTTTTTATACCACCTTCTTTTCCGTGCGATGTTTTCGCCGGAGATTCAACTGGTGTATCTTCAAATAAGACTTTCATTATAATAGTCGGCTTTGATTAGTTAATTATTGTCGCTCCATTTCACCAACTCATCTGCAATTTTACGATCATTGCTCAATCTCGGTACTTTATTTTGTCCACCCAATTTACCGATTGATTTCATGTAATCAATAAAACCATTTTTCCTGACCGCAGTAATTTTTAATGGTGAAAGGATATTCCCGCTGATCAGGTCGTCATAATATACATTCTTCTTTCTAAGATTGACCTCTACTTTATTTGCAAATGAATTAATATCTCCCGGCCTGTTTTCAAATTCAATGAACCATTCATGATATGACTTGCCTTCATTTTTACTTACAAAAGGTGCGACTGTAAATTCTGTAATGTGAACATGCTCTTCTTCGGCTGCTCTCAAAATACTGTACTCTACTTCTTCACCGATCACATGCTCTCCAAACGCTGAAATAAAATGTTTTGTTCTGCCGGTAACAACCAATCTATATGGATCTGTAGAAACGAATTTAATTGTGTCCCCAAGATTATACCCCCAAAGACCTGCATTACTATTAATGATCATCGCATAGTTCTCTCCCACTTTCACATCTTTTAATGAGAGCCTTGTTGGGTCATCATTATAAATTTCTGCAGCCGGGATAAATTCAAAAAATATACCGCTATTAGTATTCAATAAAAGTCCTTCTGCATTTTGAGAATCCTGGAAAGCAAAAAATCCTTCACTCGCCGGAAACAATTCTATGCAATCAATTTTCTTTCCAATGCTTTCAAACAACTTTGCTTTGTACGGTTCAAAATTTACACCGCCCTGCACCATTACACTGAAGTTAGGAAACAGTTCACCAACTTTTTTACCGCTGCGTTTTATTAATTCATCAAAATACATCTGCATCCACGGCGGAATACCGCTGATAAGCGTCATATCCTGTTTGATCGTTTCCTCCACGATCTTATTCAATTTAGTTTCCCAATCTTCAATACAATTTGTTTCATAAGAAGGCATTTGATTCGAACGTAAATATGTCGGCACATGATGGTTTACAATCCCACTCAATCTTCCGGTTGGAATATCACCAACTCTTTCTAATTCAGGCGAACCAGATAAAAAGATCAGTTTACCATCTGCAAACCTGGTATTACCTGTTTCTGCCATATAACAAAGCAATGCATTGCGGGCCGTGTTGATATGATTGGGAATAGAATCTTTTGAGATCGGGATGTATTTAGTACCGCTTGTGGTGCCCGAGGTTTTGGCTAAATAGATCGGTTTGCCTTTCCATAAAACATTATGCTTACCCTCCTTTATTTTATTGATCCAGGGACGCATTTGTTCATAATCCTGTATGGGGATTGCTTGCTTAAACTCTTCATATTTAGTTACTTTATCCAGACCTACAGACTTGCCATATTCTGTTCCTTTTCCAACTTTTATAAGCTGGTTCAGAATATTTTCCTGATCGGCAACGGCAGTTGCCATGCCTTTCCGGATACCTTTATATATATATGAAGCGAACGGTTTTGCTAAAAACGACTTGATTTTCATACCCTAAGTAAAACGCAAGCTAAGATGAATTTGCAAATATAAAAGAAGGCATTTCAAATCAACAGAGTGTGAATA
>VBAS01000335.1 GCA_005882975.1 Bacteroidota bacterium
AAACGGCACACCGAATTTTCCTGAAAATCCCGGAATATAGGCTATTGTTGCCAACCCTATCGCAGACGCTGATAACAAAAGAATAATCCCGAAAATTATCTTTGTAAAAGTGCGGAAAATATTTCGCGAAGACGCAGGGGAGTATGGCAATACTCCCTTACTTTTTTTTTGTATTGTATTATTATTTTTACGGCGAAAAAACACCTTTGGCATAAGGCTATATATTAACAGTAAAGCAACTGAAGAAACATGTCAAGAAACGAAAAGATTATTCTGCAATAATTCATGAACGGGGCGCGGGGGGAATTGCAATACTCCCTCTACGATAAACAATATATTCTTACTACGAGATGCTTTTTACTCCAATAAAAATGTCAACGTTATTTTCAAAAATTTTTACTATTCCTTCTTCTATTTTTATTTCTTTTTGTGTATTTGATTTTTCATAAATAATAACTTTATCTTTAATAATTGAAATTAAATTAGCGTGAAGGGGTACATCAAATTTTCCACTTTCATTAAAAAACGTTAATGCTTCAACAACTCCTCTGTATAATAATTCAAGAGGACTTTTTATTGTGAGTTGTATTTTATAATCTGTTTTTGGAATATCAACCATATTCTTTCCTGCGTCATGCTGCTCCTCGCAATGACGTGTTTTAAATACCAGATATTTCCTTCAGGCTTCCAATGTAAACTAACTTTTCCGCATCAACAGTATCATATTTCCCATCAAGAATTGCACGCACATCAACAACAGTATCTGATACTGGCACATATTTCCCTTCCCGGCCAGTTTGATTTTCCAGAACAAAAAAACTTTGTGTCATATAATTTTTTATAAGTTTCGCGCGTTTGAAAATAATTTGATCATCCAAAGACAATTCCGATTCGCCAATCAGAGATGCAACCCGTTCAAGCGCTGCTGCTTTTTTTAATAAACGCTGCGCGTCAAGAGTAGTTTGATAGTGCAAAATATCAGCAATCTCAATACTCAATCCCGCAGAACTTGAGGAAAAAAAATCTATCGCAGGAAATCTTCCTTCCTGATAAATATTTCTGGATAAAATAATAGAAGCATCCAGATAGGGAAAAACAGATTGAACCCCATAGTCGGTAACATCATCCGATGGAACATACACTGTTTCAAATGATGTAATATTATTTTTTTCTGTCGAGACAATCCGCTCATGGAGTTGTGCCATTTCTGAGGGAAGCGTTGCCTGGTATCCTCCTTCCGAAGGAATCCCGTTCATAAGTGTTGCTACTTCGTATCCTGCTTGAGCAAAACGGAAAATATTATCAATAAAAAATAATACATTTTTTTCCAGCGTATCACGAAAGTATTCTGCAATCGCGCAGCCCGCAATGGCAGTCCGAAGTCTGATAGCGGGATTTTCTCCCATTGCTCCATAGATCAAACTGATTCCTTCTAAAACGCCGCTTTCATCCAGTGTTTCGTATAACTCATGTCCCTCCCGTACCCGTTCACCTACACCGGCAAATACCGAAACATTTTGATCTTTATTTAAAATAACCACATTATGAATAATTTCTGTTAAAAGCATTGTTTTCCCTACACCAGCTCCGCCAAAAAAACCGATTTTGCCTCCTTTGAGAATTGGTGAAAAAAAATCAACTGCTTTTATTCCTGTGGGAAGAATTTCTTTGGGTCTGATAATTTTTTCAAAATTGCTGTCTTTGTTGTAAATCACTTTGGTATCATGAACCGCTATGTCTCCTTTTCCATCTTGCGGCTTTCCAAAAATATTAATAATTCTTCCCAGAATTTCTTTTCCTACTGGAATTGTGAGTGATTGCAATGTATTTAATACTGTTGCACCACGATGCATATTTGTCACTGATGTGAGTGCCAAACAAAAAAATGAATTTGCGCCGGAAGAACTATATACTTCCATTTTAACATTATCATCGGATTCCAAAATAAGCAGGTCATGTATGTGCGGTTTGTCCGCCAAAAATTCCACCTCTATAATTTGTCCTTTAATACTTTTAATTGTTCCTTTCGTCATATCACCTCCATAAACTCATCCCTGCGATCCGTTCCAGTTGTTTTTTGTTTGTTTGTAAATTTTTTATTCTTCTTTCTGCAAGGGTAACTATTTGCATTTGGCTGGTAATATTTCCCAATGCATCTTCCATTGCTTTAATTCTTGACCCATAGCGGGCTAATTCCGCTTCATGAATTGTTTGGTTTAATAAAGAAAAAAATGTTTGGGATGTAAAAAAATCCATGACTTTTTCTATTGATGGTTCAAAAATAAAATCATATTCTTTTGTTTTTTGTACAGATTGCACATGAACTTCAAGTGATTCTTCTCCGGTAAGGCTCGCGCTTGCCGGAACTTGAGAAACAACATTGATAAATTTTCCGTAAAATACTTTTACCTGTTCATATGGTAAAATATATGTTGTCAGTGGTGTAATATCTTTGATGTTTTTTTGTGTATCAGGAATTTCAAAATAAACATATGGTTTCTTCAACCCTGAAACATCATACAACTCTTTTCCCAATCTTCCAACAATAACAATATCCGGGTTTTGCTTTTCAAGTTCTTTTTGAAAAAGGACAAATGTTCTGGAAATAATATCTCCATATAATTTATTATTCGCCGAAAGAAAAACAAAAAGAGTTTTTCCATTTTTGTTACTTGATATAACAGGAAGCGGTTTACCTGTTTGTTTACTTTTTTCTATTTCTGCAAGTACGTGTTTTTTATACGCGCTTTTTACATTAACAAATACTTCTGAAAGTGATGCCAAAAAATCCCGCGTCATAAGTACCATTCCACGAGCAAGTCTAATATGCGTAGTTGAAATTTCTTCATGTGCTTGCGCGAGCAGTTGCAAACTTTTAAGATCTGCTAATTTTTGTTCTATTCTGCGTTTTTCTTCCATATTATTTTTTCCATACTGCGAATATTTTTTCTTTATTTACTGATACATTTCTTAACAAATCATTAAATGAATTCGCTTGTAATACTTCGTCAAATAATGCTTGTGTTTCTTTTTTTTGCAGTGCGCTAATTAATCTTATTTTTATGTTTTCAATTTCTATTTTTGTTCCTTCAAGTAATTTTAACCAGATAAGACAAAAAAGAATTAACTGAACTTTTTCCGGAACAACAAGGGTATATTGCTCATCAAAAAAATCATAAATGCTGTTACCTGTTGCAAGAATATTTTTAACATTTTCGGTAAGTTCTGTACCAAAATGGGAAAGTGTTTGCATTTTTTCATATAATGTTAAAAATGATGTTAACTCACGGGTAATATCGCGCTTTACCTGTGTTTGGGTTTGTCTGCCTACTCTTGTTACAGAAAGCCCTATATTGACTGCCGGACGTCTTCCTTTGAAAAAAATATCACTGTCAAAAAAAATATGCCCGTCTGTTATTCCCATTAATGTAGTTGCAATATATCCGGTAAGATCACCTTCTACTATTTCTACAATTGGCAAACAGGTAATTGCAACTTCTCCTTCTGTTTTATGCTTGAAATTACCTGCCCGTTCAAGCAAACGCGCGTGTGTATAAAAAATATCTCCCGGATATGAATCCCTTCCGGGAAAATTTTTTGCAACAAGAGAAATTTCCCGGTAAAATTTTGCATGTGTAGTAAGATCATCCAGTACCACAACAACATCTTGCCCTATATCCCGGAAATATTCTGCTATTGTCATTGCCGTAAACGGCGTGACATAAATAAGACCGGGCGAGTCATCAGAACTCGTGGCAACAATAATAAATTTTTCCTGTAATCCATATTTTGTCATGATTTCTTCCAGGTGTTTTATATCACTTTTTTTCTTTCCTATTGCCGCGTAAATTGCAATTGTTCCTTGTGCTATTTGATTGGCAATAGTTGTCAGAAGAAATGAACTTTTCCCGGTTTTTCTATCACCAATAATCAATTCTTTCTGCCCTTTCCCTAAAGGCACCATCATATCTACCAGTGTTGAACCGGTAGTAAAGGGTTTTTTAATTCGTGCTCTGGTATCAACTCCGGGCGGCGGTGTATCAATAAGCCGTTCATCCATTGTCGTAATTGCCGCTTCTGATACAGAAAGTGGTACGCCAAACGGATTAATAAGTTTTCCCAATAATTCTATTCCCACTGGTATAGTAAGCTGTTTATTTGTCCTGGTAAGTTTTGTTCCGATTTGTATTGGCTCAGGGGAAAAAACCATAACATGAAGTTCATTGACATTCATAGTAAAGACTTGCCC
>VBAS01000336.1 GCA_005882975.1 Bacteroidota bacterium
AATTATCACCGCTCACTTCCACATTCACCGGCGGATCAGTTGGTGGACCTCCGTCTTCCTGCGCCACTTCGATACTGGCACCTGGAATTCCTGTCAATGCTTCCCTTATTTCATCCATATAAGGCTTTGTTTTAACACCATGCCTTTTTTCAAATTCAACAAAAGAAACCTGTATCCGGCCGAGATGAGGTTGCACACTTCGATTATTATCCCTGGGATTATTGGCACTTACAGCCACATTGGTAATGATACTTTCAACAATGCTTCCTTCAGTTCCCGGTTTTTCTTTTTCCAATACTTTATAAACTCTTTTCTCCAACATCCGGGTAACACTATCTGTGTATTTAACATCTGTACCAACTGGTAATTTCAGATACACATAAATAAAATTTGGATCCCCACTTGGAAAGAAAGTTGTTTTATTTCCACGCATCATCAAAAACACGACTGAAAGAATAAAGATCAGAAACAGTGACGCAAACATTATTACAGGCCGTGTTCCTTTTAAAACCCAACGAAGCATTTTTTCATAACTGTTCATTAATGCTGGCAAAACACGTTTCTGAAATGCATGGATGACGCTATTTAAAACATAAGAATTAAACACCATCATGATGGCCAGTAACAAAAAGAAGTTTGCTAAACCGGGACTGCTGGCAAGATGAAGGAGGATACCAGCGATGGCAAATACGATAAACCATTTATTGGTAAAAACTTTATGTTTGGGTTTTTCAAATTCCTTGCCTTCAGGTTTCATAAAACTTACCGCAAACACTGGATTGAAAATAAACGCCACAATTAATGATGCAGCCAAAGTAAGGATCAAAATGGTAGGAAGATAGATCATGAACTTACCAATGAGCCCTTTCCAAAACAATAATGGGAAGAATGGTGCCAGCGTAGTGGCTGTACCTGCGAGTACCGGAATAAACACTTCGCCTGCCGCTTCCTTTGCACTTCGTACAATTGGTATTTTGCCATTGCTATAAATACGGTGAGTGTTTTCAATTACAACGATCGCATCATCCACGATAATTCCTAATCCAAAAAGTAACCCAAACAGTACTATAAAGTTTAGAGTTACAGCGGATCCGATAATGCCATCCGCAATAGGTAAAAACATGAAAGCAACAAACACACTTAATGGTACACTCAATGCAACAAAGAATGCATTCGTGACACCCATAAAAAACATAAGAATGATCAATACGAGCAGAAACCCGATCACGATCGTATTCACCAATTCATTAAAGGAATTTTTAGTAAGCTTGCTTTGGTCGCCGGTAAAAACAATTTTCAGATCTTTAGGTAACTCATCCTTAACCCGCATATCCGCCACGACTGCTTTTATTTTATCAGCAGCATTGATCAGGTTTTCTCCGGAACGTTTTACAATATTGAGTGTAACAACGTTCTTGCCATCCAGCCGTGCAAAATTTTCTGTTTCTTTAATTGTATCTCTTATCTCTGCAATATCTTTTAAATAAACCGTAGCTCCCTGCGCACTGCTTCGCACTACAATATGTTGTAGCGTCAATGCATTGGCAAACTGTCCACGGAGTTTTAAGGTCCGTTTCATATTTCCTACTTCAATCAGCCCCCCGGTTATATCCCTGTTTTCACGACTCACTGCATTTTCAATATCTGTAAAACTTACTCTTGCCGCAGTCATTTTATACGGATCTACATTGATCTGAATTTCTCTTTCCGGTGCGCCAACAATTTCCGCACGGGTGATCTCTCCCAACTCTTCAAAACGATCCTGCATTTTATCGGCATATTCTTTCAGCTTTATACCATCATAATCGCCGCTTACGTTTACAAACATGATCGGCATTTCACTAAAAGCAAATTCCTGTACATCGGGTTGAGATGTAAGATCATTAGGCAGATCTGTTTTTGCTTTATCGATCGCATCTTTTACTTTTTGCTTCGCGATATCTGTTTTTACGTCTGTATCAAATTCAATAACAATTAAACTATAATCTGTTTGTGATGTACTTTGGATCTTATTCACCTTCGCCCCGCTGATACCTTTCAATTGTTTTTCAATTGGCCTCGTTACAAGGTTTTCAATATCCTTGGGAGAATTACCGGCATAAACAGTGGTGATCGAAATAGTAGGCACTACAATATCAGGAAACTGTTCTTTGGGCATTGTGTTGAACTTATAAAGCCCGTATAGTGTGATAAGAATTGCAATAATATAAATGGCCGTTTTATTATCAACACTCCAGCTCGTTGGTTTAAACTGTTTAAACTTATGTGCTATTTGTTCAAATACATTCATAAAAAAAATTTGATTGTCAGCTAACTCATTTTGCTACTGTTGTTACTGTTTGCCCGTCATAAACGGTCTGGTAACCTTCGGTGATGATCCTGTCGTTTGCAGTTAGGCCGGCTTTCACTTCGATCATTCCGCTATATACTTCCCCAACATTTACAGTTTTCTTTCTTGCTTTCATTGCATCCCCTTCCTTTGTTATCACATACACATATTTTCCGCTTTCATCCGTTTGAACAAGATTCACAGGAATTGTAATTGCGTTTGGCACTGAGTAATCTTTTATATGTACAAGCGCCACCTGGTTTAATCGCAAACCCGGTAAGGATTGAATTTTTGCTTCCGTAAAAAATGCTCTTGTTGTACTTGCAATGCTGGCACCTGTTACAGAGATCACGGCATCCAGATTTTGAATGCCCGCATCAGGAATTGAAATTTTAAGTTGTGATCCTTTCTTTACTCTTTCCTGGTAATTTTCCGGAACCTCGGTTACAACTTTCATGCTGTTTGTATTGACGATTTGGATCTGCGGGCCAGTGGGTGAAGCGCCGTTAAATATTTCTCCTGCTTTAATATTTACCACGTCTGCAGTTCCACTGATAGGAGCATATACAAAAGACGTCTTCCAGTTTTCCTTTACTGTAGCAATTTGCTTTTCAAGGTTGTCAACAGAATTTTTTGCAGTTATTAATTGCACTTCTGTTCCAATCCCCTGGTCCCATAGATTTTTTGTACGGTTGTAAATATTTTTTGCATACTCCAATTGTGTATTTAATCCTTCTAATTGTTGCAGCACAATAGCATCGTCAAGTTTCAGCAGCAATTGTCCTTTCTTCACCATATCCCCTCTTTTTACATATATCTCTTTTACCTGTGATGGCATTCCTCTTGGAGTTACTATTACTACATCATTGGCATCAACTCTTCCCTGCAGCTCTATATAGTGAGTAAAATCCTGTTGTACCACCGGCGCATCCGAAACCAATTTGGCTTTGTCATTTTTTGAAGACGGATCCTGCTTTGCTATCTCATCTTCCAGCTTTTTTATATCTGTCTCCAGTTTTGTTTTATCACCCTTTAGCTTTTCAAGCTTTCCTTTCTTATCATTCAGCTCACCTTTTTCATCTTTAGCTCCGCTGCTGCATGATGTAATGATCATTGCAGTTGCCGTTATCAGGATCATCAAAAACTTATTCATGGTTTCCGGTTTTATTTTAATAGTTTGTTTATAGTATTACAATTTTCCAAGGGCCTTCAGGTAATTAATTTTAGCAAGGGCTGCTTCATACATTGCCCTGAAATAATTTGACTGTGCCTGTTGCAGATCTGTATCAGCCTGGAGCGATTCAAAGCTTGAACCTACTCCTTGTTCATATTTTGTCTTTACGGAGTTATAGACCTTTACTGCCAGTTCCATATTTTCTTCCTGTGCATCCATGGCAACTATTGC
>VBAS01000337.1:0-9609 GCA_005882975.1 Bacteroidota bacterium
ATCGATCTTCCCATAGATGTCCCACAATCTTTGTTTTATTTCTTCTGACGGAGCTACTCCATCAATATAAAGAACATTACCCTGTTCTCTTACCTGCAGGTTTGATACGCCGGCTGATTGAGCCGTTGTTACAAGTTCCCTGTATTTCTCTTGCAGTGCCATGATCACCTCCTTATTTAATAGTTAATTGATTTTCGATCTTCTTTGGTTTAAGTGAATTCAACGACTTCATTAAATTTTGCAGATCTGCTCTTTTGATCTGCCCCGTTAAAGTGATGACGCCATCATTTACACTTGCCGACACACCCGGATAAGATCGGACAGTATTGTCTACACTTGCTTTCAATGGATCATCGGCAGTAACTTCAACTGGTGCCGCAGGTGGAGGAGTTACCGTTAAATTGTTATTGACTGATTTTACACCCTTAACACTTTTTACTGTTGTTTCTGCTGAAGCTTTTGCGGATTCATCTTTTACTTGTCCTGTAAGAGTAACAACACCATCTTTTACTTCTGTGTAGGTACCTGTTAAGTTTGAATTTGCTGCAATAGCATTGTCAACAGATGTTTTAACATCAGCATCACTTGTTTTGGAGTTACATGCAGCCAACGATACGAATAAAATGAAAGTTGGAAGTAGTACTCGCATAATTTTCTTGTTCATAAATGATTTGTTTTGAGATAATAAAAACTCAGGTAGGAGGAGATGCTTGCATTTACAAAAAAAGATCCTGTGATCTTCTGAAAAAAAGAAATTACTACTTAAACCGTGCCATTTATTGTGAGGTGTAAAAAAAGAAAAAAGTTTATTGATAAACCGGCGAAAAAATATTTATATCTGCTTTGCTAAAAGCCTTTTTATACCTGGTTAATATTGGTGCAGCTTCATTGTATTTTTTTTGCATCAGCAATGCTTTATTCAATCCGTATAAAGCCCAGCCATTATCATTATTGTTTTGCAGATCTGCTTTAAAAATTCTTTCCGCATTAGCCCCATCACCTGCAACTAAAAATGCTTTGCCGAGCCAGTGTTTGGGATTCAACAACCAATCGCGGGGTTCATTGTAGATCATGTTTTGCTCCACCTTTACTGCTTCTGTAAGATCTGTAATGGCATCATTCGTTTTTCCCAGTTTCAATGCTATGGATCCTGATAAAAGTTTTGAAGCAACGTCTTTAGCGGCAGAAAATGGAGTAAAAGGAATAGCAAGACTTGTATCAGTCAGCAATGTTTTCATGGCTGCCAATTCCTTATTTGCTTCACTCATCATTGATGTTGCAGAGAAAGCCATTCCTCTTCCAAAATGATAAAGAATATTTGCATAGACTTGAGAAGCACCAGGTTGTTTTTCCTGTAATAACTTATCCCATTTACCAAATCTTATATTTACAAGAACTGGTGTCATATAAATGTATTGCACATAGTTGCCCATAGGCGCAGGAATAGAAAGATAATCGGACGGTATGCTGTTTCTTGTTTCAATAGCAGCTGCCTCTGAAACTTTATAGTTACCTGCAAGCATTGCATTGTTTGTTTTCATGTGCAGGTTATGAATGATATAAAGAAAATCTGCGCCGGTGACAGGAGCATACAGCGGGATCGATCTCTTATAACTATTCACTGCATTCACATTTACAGCAATACCTTTATTGTATAGGCCGGTACGTAAATAAATATGTGAAGGCATATGAACGACATGAGATAAGCCAGGATTTGTTTTTCCTAAACGTTCAGCACTTGGTAATGCTTTTGCGGCATAAGGCGATGGCTCCATCACATGAATGTAATAATGATTAGCGCCGGGATGATTTGGATTCTTTGCCAATACCTTTTCCAATATTTCTCTTATCAAAGGTGTCCATGGTTTTGGAGTTCCATCGGTATTCCAAAGATCCCATGGATGCTGCAGCATCATCGCATCTGCATACAAGGTGGCGACATCGGGATCAGTCGGAAATTTTTCATAGGCTTCTTTCATTTTATCAACATATAGTTGATTAAGGACCGTTCTTGTTTGAGAAGAATCATATGAATAGCGAACCCTTTGCGCTTCTATCAATGCAATCTCGTTATCTGTGCATCTTCCTGAGAATTCAATTGCTTTGCCGCTGGCTAATAATGCTTCTGGTGATGCTGTATATCCAAAATCATTAATGTTAGGACCGTAGGTCAATGCCTGCGCCCAAAGGAGCATGGGAGAATACTTATCAAACTTTTCAGCTTTTTTAAAAGAGGCCATTGCTTCAATGATGTGAAAGCTATAATACATGTTAATTCCCTGGTTAAAATAGAATTGAGCACTGTCATTCCTTGTTGAAATTTTCCATTTGTAAATTCCTGCACCGGGAATAGGAGGGATATCCGCTTCTTCCAACCAATCTTTTAATTTATCCCAATCGGGTCCGCAACGGATTATGTTTTTCTTTTTGAATTCAATAAGATCTACTGAGGTTGCAGATCGTTTTTGCTTTTCATTAAAACGAAAAGCGAATAAAATAACAGCCGACAAAACAAATGCTGAAAGAAACAAGTGGGGCTTCATGCAGAATGCTTTTGAAACCAAAAGTTACAAACTTTACACATTCATACCCGGAAAACTTGAAACGTTAATTTTGTTTTTCTTCTAAGGCTACGATCTTTTCAAATACCTGTTCATACTCTTTATTCAATTGTTTAAGATCCGCAGCCGCTTTATTATAAGCACTTTCAGCTTGTATAAATTTTTGCTTATCAGAATAAGTTGAAGGATCGGTCAAGGCCGATTCTAATTCATTTTTTTGTTTAATCAGCAATGCTACTTTCTCCTCTAATTGCTGAAAGATCCTTTGTTGTTTCTGAAGTTCCTTTTTATGTTCTTTGTTTATTGGAAATGTAGGTTGAGGACTGTTATTGGATTTTTGAGGTTTTGATTCCTCCTTAGTTGATGATTTATCTAACTGGTTTGACTTCTTTGACTCCCGACTCTGGACTTTTGACTCCGAACTTGCTTTCGCCATTCTCTCTTTCCACGCAACATACTCCTCATATCCGCCTTTAAATTCTTTTATTTCATGATCTATGATTTCCCAGATCTTATTGGCTGTTTTGGAAACGAAATATCTGTCGTGACTTACCAAAACAAGAGTTCCTTCATACTTATTCAATGATTCGATCAGTAGATCACAGCTATGCATGTCAAGGTGATTGGTCGGCTCATCAAGCAAAAGGAAGTTAGCTTTACTGATAATTGTTTTTGCCAACGCTACTCTTGCTTTTTCACCACCACTCAATACTTTTATTTTCTTTTCTACATCATCACCGCTGAAAAGAAAACAACCAAGCAGTGTTCTGAGCTCAAGTTCGGTTTTCTGACTGCCAGCCTGCATCATCTCTTCGATCACGGTATGATTCACATCCAATGCTTCTAACTGGTGCTGTGCATAAAAACTCTCTTCTATATTATGTCCCCACTTTCTACTGCCTTCAAATGTTTCTATTCCTGCAATAATACGCAGCAAGGTTGATTTACCTTTTCCATTAGCACCGATCAATGCGATCTTATCACCACGTTCTATTTCCGCAGAAGAATTTTTTACTATCACATTTTCACCAAATTTCTTGGTGATATGATTCAATTCAACTAAAACTTTTCCCGGAATTTTATCAAGACGGAAATTGATCCTGATATTTGGTCTTTCTATTTCAGGTTCCTCGATGCGCTCAAGTTTATCTAATTTCTTGATAAGACTTTGCGCCATCGCAGCCTTACTTGCTTTTGCACGGAAACGTTCTACCAGTCTTTCATTTTGCCGTATATAATCCTGTTGGTTCTCAAAAGCTTTTTGCATAAGCTCCATCCGGGTCGCTTTCTCTTTTTCATAATAATCATAATTGCCGGAGTAAATATGAAGCTGTTGCTGGTAAAGCTCTACGATTTTTGTAACCATCCTGTTCAGGAAATATTTATCGTGACTTACGATAACAACTGAACCCGGATAATTCAGCAAATATTTTTCCAGCCATTCGATGGAAGGAAGATCAAGATGGTTCGTGGGCTCATCCATTAATAAAAGATCAGGCTGCTGTAAGATCATTTTAGCCAGCAAGACTCTCATTCTCCATCCACCACTGAATTCCTTATAAGGTCTTTTCAGATCTGCATTTGCAAAACCAAGACCTTGTAATATTTCTTCTGTCTTGTGATGAATATTATAACCACCGAGTGTTTCTAATTCATGAAGCCTATCGGTATAGTCATGCAATGTTTTCTCATCCCCGGTTTTTTCTAATTCATGCCCAAGTATCTCAATTTCTTTTTCCAGCTGCTGCACTCTTTCGAATGCACTGAGTGCTACTTCAAAAATGGAATCATTAGTATCAAAACTTAAAAGATCCTGGTGAAGGTAACCGATAGAAGTGCCCTTGCTTTTTTCAACTGTTCCTGCAGATGGCAGGTATTCGCCAACAAAAAGTTTAAGTATCGTTGATTTACCGGTACCGTTATATCCGATCAGGCCAATTCTTTCACCCGGTTGTATATGCCAGGTTGCATCCTCCATCAAAGCACGGGAGCCGAATTCAAAAGTCACATTAGTAAGTCCTGCTAGCATAATTAATTTATGAGGCGCAAATTTAGCTATAAATGAGCATTAAAATTTTGTTGAAATCAGTTAAATCATGGTAATCCTACCATCCGTTATTACCTTTGATCAAATTTTTCCGTTAATGAAAAAAGGTCTATTATTTATTACGCTGATCATTGTCGCTATTATTGCTGTTATAGGCTGGAAATTTGTTTTTCCTAAAAAAAGAGGTGATAATGGCCCCAAACCGGAAGGATTAACTGTAAGTAAGCATAGCAATGGCTTTAATGAGTCGGTCAATAGCGCCATGAATTCTTATTATACCCTTACCGAATCTTTTGTGAATTGGGATACAACAAAGATCAATGCATCCTTATCGGAGCTTAAAGTTTCTATAGACAGTCTTCCCATAAAAGAAATGGAAAAAGATTCGGCCATTTATCCAACTGTTCAAACTCAATGGGAGTCAATAAAAGCAGAGATCATCGGTATGCAGGCTGATACCTCGCTTTATGAGAAAAGAGAAGACCTTAATATGTTATCGCAACAATTGTTTGACCTGTTGCGAATCGTAAAATATGACGCAGCAAAAGTTTATTACCAGGAATGCCCGATGGGGCTGAACAATTATGAGTCATCTGCGTTTTGGTTAAGTGCCAATAGTGAGACACGGAACCGTCGCAATCCTTACCTGGGCCTGCATGATCCGAAATATGGAAAAGCTATGCTCACCTGCGGTTCAACAAGAGACTCAATAAATTTTGCCACAGCCCGAACCGGAAATTAATCGTTTGTTTAATGGATCTATGCTTAAGAAAACGGTAGTTATTTTAATAGTCTTAATTCCTTTGCTTGTTTTTTCACAAAACAAAACAGGAACTGCATCCGGCAACCAATAACGATCGGGTTACACTCAATGGGTATGTTCGTGATAGTCTTTCTGGTGAACTGATCATTGGGGCAACCATTACAGTAAATGGCCAGGGAAAAGGAGTAACGAGTAATCAATATGGTTTTTACTCTATCACACTCGATCCGGGCACTTATAATATCAGCATCTCTCATGTTTCTTATGTACAAAAAACGATAGATTTTATTTTTGATGCTGATAGTTCTTTCAATTTTGACTTAGTTCCAAGATCTGCACTCAATACTGAAGTGATCGTGTATGCAAACCGTCGCCGTGATGCAAATGTGAAAAATGCGGAAATGGGACGTATTGATCTTTCGATCGATCGTATAAAAAATATCTCGGCCATTATGGGTGAAGTGGATATTTTAAAAGCAATTCAATTATTACCGGGAGTAAGAAATGCGGGAGAGGGCAATGCGGGATTTTATGTACGTGGTGGCGGACCGGATCAAAATCTTATTATGTTAGATGATGCGGTGGTCTATAATACAGGTCATCTTTTTGGTTTCTTCTCCATTTTTAATTCTGATGCTATTAAGAACACTTCATTGATCAAGGGAGGAATGCCTGCTCAATATGGCGGTCGTCTTTCTTCCGTGCTTGATGTGGCAATGAAAGACGGGAACATCAATAAGTTCCAGGTGGAAGGTGGGATAGGACTTATTGCGTCACGGCTTTCGATACAGGGCCCTATAAAAAAAGACAACTTTATTGTTTCTGCAAGAAGAACCTATATAGATGCGCTTGTAAAGCCCTTTGTTAAAAAGACAAGTGATTTTTATGGCTCCGGATATTACTTTTATGATTTGAATGCAAAAGTAAATTACAAATTCACCGAAAAGGATCGTTTGTACCTCAGTGGTTATTTTGGAAGAGATGTTTTTGATTTTAATAATGTAGCACGTTCTTTTCGATCAAATATTCCATGGGGAAACAGTACGGCATCTTTAAGATGGAATCATGTTTTCAATAAACGTTTATTTGCAAACACTACCGCTGTTTATAACAATTATAAATTCAAATTTGAAGCGGCGCAAAATAATTTTGAACTCTCCCTTGCATCGGGCATTCGTGATCTCAACCTGAAAACTGACTTTGATTATTATCCTTTGCCACAGCATAAGATAAAATTTGGTGGGTTATACACTTATCACAAATTCATTCCCAATATTCTTTCCGGTAAACAGGACTCTGTAATTTTTCAACCGAATAATGAAACTGAAAAATATGCAAGTGAGGCCGCCGTGTATGTACAGGATGATTGGGAGATCAGTGATAAAATAAAGATCAATTATGGGATTCGTTATAGCACTTTCACACAGATAGGACCTTATACAAAATATGTAAGAGATGTTGATGGTAATAAACTGGACAGCACAGTATATAAAAGTTTTGAACCAGTAAAAACGTATGGAGGCTTTGAACCACGCATCACGATCCGTTATGCATTGAATGATGAGACATCTATCAAAGCGGCCGTGAATCGCAATTACCAATACATTCATTTAGTAAGTAATGCCGGCAGCACATTGCCGACCGATCTCTGGGTGCCGAGCACTTATATTGTAAAACCACAGATAAGCTGGCAATACACGGCAGGGCTATTTAAAAATTTTGCACAGAATAAATATGAGACATCGGTCGAGGTTTATTATAAACAAATGCAAAACCAGGTCGAATATTCTGAAGGTTATACGCCATCATTAAAAGATCCTGAAGAAGAATTTGTTTTTGGTAATGGGTGGAGTTATGGCGCCGAGTTTTTTATTAATAAAACAAGAGGCAAGCTGAATGGATGGATCGGATATACACTTTCCTGGACATATCGAAAATTCCCCGACCTGAATGGTGGCGAAAAATTTCCTGCACGTTATGATCGTCGTCACGATATGAGTATTGTTGTGAATTATGATCCAGGAAAAAAATGGAGGTTTGGAGCTGTGTTTGTTTATGGAACAGGTGCTGCTACTACGATGCCGGAAAGATTTTATATCATTGAAGGAGTGCTGACGCAGGAATTTAGTAAAGTGAACCAGTATCGGCTTGATCCCTATCATCGTCTCGATCTTTCGGCTACCTATACGCCGGTCCCAAAAAAGAATAAGAAATTGCAAAGTAGTTGGGTGTTTAGTATTTACAATGCTTATTGTCGCTACAATCCATATTTTATTTATTTCGATCAAACCGGCAGCCCTTATAATGGCACATTAAAAGTAGAAGCAAGGCAGGTTTCTCTTTTCCCGATACTGCCTGCTGTTACGTGGAATTTTAAATTTTAATTGGCCTTCGGCACTGCTACTATTAAGCCTTCGTTGTTTCCAATTTGCTGCTTCGCCACGCAAATTGCTCACTTGTACTGCAACAATTCTATTCAGTAATAAATGGATTAATTTTGAGATGCATGGGCCTCCTCACTCAAGAGATCAAAGAATTTGTGAAGCAAGCAAAACTCGGTTTTGTAGCAACTGTTTGTCCTGATGGTACCCCTAATCTTTCACCAAAAGGAACAACAACAGTTTGGGACGACGATCATTTGGTCTTTGCTGACATTCATTCACCGGGAACAGTTACTAATCTTCTTGTTAATCCATCTATTGAAATTAACGTCGTAGATGTTTTTACCCGAAAAGGTTATCGTTTTAAAGGTATCGGTAAAGTTCTTTCAGAAGGATCTTTGTTCGATGAAGTAGTTACATTTTATAAGAATGCAGGATCTACGTACATAATTAATCATATAGTGTTGGTAAAAGTCGAACAGATCAACCCTTTATTATCTCCGGTTTATGATACTGGCGTTTTAGAAAACGACGTAATAAAACGATGGTCTGATTACTGGGACAGTATTTATACGAAAGGTTGAAAATTCCTTACTCGTTCCTTTTATAATCAAGATCATCATAAAATCGCTCTTCAAAAGTATATTTTGAAGGTTTTCCATATTTTAAAACCACATAGACCATATAGATAACGACAATAGGAGACAGAATAAACAGGGTAATAATTACCCAATTGGGAACATCAAGATGTGGAGATGCATTGAAGAATAATAAATATAAAGTGGCGAGGAATATTATGACTGCCGGTCTTTTCATTTTACAAAAACTTTTCAACTAATAGTATTACAATTTATCTGCCAACTATTTTTGCTGTCATGTTAATGAAATAATTTTAACGAATGGCAATTCGCCAGGCAAAAAAGTCGGGAATGTTTAAAAGAAGTATCATCATATTTGTGTTAACGATGATCGTGACATTATACTGGTATCTTCCTTTAGTGATCAATGTTTATCGCTTTCCGGTCATTGGCGCCATCTATGAAATTCTGTGGATTTTTATGATAGCGGGGTTATTTGCAATGCCGGTGGTTTCATTTATATTTTGGTCAAAAAATAAATTCGATCTCCGGTCGCTTTATTTTTACTCCCTTATAATTTCTCTTGTTAGCATCCTTTTTTTAGTGACTAGCAATTAATTTTTTCCTGATCTTATTCAGTTTGTTTTAATCGCCGATAACCGGCAACTTTGAGGCAATAATTTTATAATGTTTGCTATATGATCAGGATAGGACTAATACGGGAAGGAAAAATTCCAGCTGACAACCGGGTGGCGTTGACACCAGCTCAATGTAAATGGATACACAGGAACAGTTCAGACGTTGAGATCATTGCTCAAAGCTCCGCAGTTCGTTGTTTTACCGATCGGGAATTTGAAAATGCTGGTGTGAAAGTAAAAGATGATGTCAGCGAATGTGATATCCTTATGGGAATAAAGGAAATTCCTGTTGACCAGTTGCTGCCAGGAAAAACTTACCTGTTTTTTTCTCATACCAAAAAGAAGCAACCGCATAATCAAAAAATGATGCAGGCGATCCTTGATAAAAAAATTACTTTGATCGATTACGAATGCCTGGAACATGAGGATGGGCAACGCATCATTGGTTTTGGTTTTTTTGCCGGTGTTGTGGGAGCACACAATGGCATGATGGCATACGGTGACAGGACGGGCTTATACAAACTTGATCGTGTTTACAAGCAACGAAGTTTTCGTGAATTGATCCATACTAATTTTGGAATTCGTTTGCCCAATGTAAAAATGGCGGTAACTGGTTCGGGCCGGGTGGCACATGGCATCCT
>VBAS01000337.1:9660-13618 GCA_005882975.1 Bacteroidota bacterium
GATTATTTGGTAAGAAGATTTGCTTATCCTGTTTATACCCAATTAAAGGGCGCAGATCTTTACGAACGGATCGGAAAGGGCAAATACAAACGGATTGAATTTCATGAGCACCCTGAATTGTATCGCTGCGAGTTTTTACCATATGCCGAGCAAACCGATATCTTATTGAATGGAGTGTATTGGGATAAAAATGTCCCTCGTCTTTTTGAAAAAGAAAATATTCAGGCAGATACTTTCATCATTCGAACGATAGCGGATATAACTGATGATGCCGGAGGTTCCGTACCTGTGAATCTTGGTGATCAACCAATAGAGAATCCCGTTTATGGGGTTGACAGAACAACTTTTCAAAAGACAGAACCTTATTTACCCAATTCAATCGATATAATGGCGGTGGGAAATCTGCCTAATGAGTTACCAAGAGATGCCTCAAGATATTTTGGTGAACAATTGATAAAGCATGTGCTTGAAAATTTAGTAGGGGAAGGTTCTGTGATCATCGAAAGAGCAACAATGGTAAAAAATGGAAAACTGACACCTCATTATGAATATTTAAAAGAGTATGCTTCTGGGAATTAATAATTAATAAATAATAAATAAGAATTCTTCATAGATGCAGATAGTAATCTTTTAGCAGGTTTACAAATTCATTTGTGTATTGTTGGCTGTCATCCCAAATTGACATTTCATTAAATTCAGTTTCTATATTTTCCCGTTCATTCAATTTCCCTTTTAGCATGATTCGGAAATAATCATGCTTTGTTGATTGACGAACAAATAAGATCTTCAAAATATTCAATTCATGGTCTTTCAAAAGTTTTTTTATCTCTTCATTTCTTTTATAAGGAAGTAATAAAAAAAACGAACCTGTTTTATTCAGATTATTTTTTATGATCACCAGCAATTCTTTGAATGTTAGATTTTCACTGTGATGCGCTACATTTTTGGAATCTGTTGCTGATCGTATTTCGTTTTCATAAAAAGGAGGGTTACCTATAATAAGATCAAACTTTTTTTCAAAAGAAAATCCTTTTACATCGTCCTGAATAATATTTATTTGCTCTTTCCATGGAGATGATCTTATGTTGATCTTTGATTGTTCTGCTGAATCATTATCAATTTCTATAGCATCGATTTTCATTTCAGGGTTTTTTTGAGCAAGCATTAAGGCCAATAAACCTGTGCCTGTTCCAATATCAAGTGAATGCTGACTCCCGACTCCCGACTTCTGACTTCTGACTTCTTCCGCCACCCATGCTCCAAACAAGCAAGCATCTGTCGTCACTTTCATAGCACAACGATCCTGGTGAATTATAAAGTGTTTGAATTGGAAGTAGGAGTTTGCCATTAGTCACTAGATACTTGATTCTTGATGCTGGTAAAAATAACCAGAATCTAGTATCCAGCATCTAGTCATCACCATTCCGCCCTTGCAGAAGCACTCACTGTAAGATCGCTGAACTGGCCTTCAAGAAATTTATAATAAGCAGTGATGGCGATCATGCCCGCATTATCAGTGCAATATTCAAATGCAGGAATAAAAGTGTTCCATTTATTTTTTTTGCCAGATTCTTCAAGTGCTTTTCGCAAACCGCTATTTGCCGATACGCCTCCGGCAATACAAATATCTTTTATGCCGGTTTCGATTGAAGCCTTTTTAAGTTTATTTAGCAGTATAGAAATGATCCGTTGTTGTACCGAAGCACAGAGATCATTTAAATTCTCTTTTATGAATTTATTTTTTTCATCTTCAGTAGCTAAAAACTGTTCTTTATAAATATGACTCTTACCTGCATTCTGTAAAAAATAAAGAATGGAAGTTTTTAACCCGCTAAAACTAAAATCAAGGCCAGGTATCTGTGGTTCGGGAAATTGAAAACGATTTGGGTCGCCATCCTTTGCATATTTATCGATTAATGGGCCGCCGGGGTAGGGAAGTCCTAGCAATTTTGCAGTTTTATCGAATGCCTCACCTGCTGCATCATCAATAGTTTCGCCGATCACTTTCATTTTAGTTGGAGATTCACATAATACGATCTGTGTGTGTCCGCCACTTACAGTCAAACATAAAAAAGGAAAAGATGGCTTCGGATCATCAATAAGATTTGCCAATACATGCGCCTGCATATGATGAACAGCGATCAATGGTTTATTTAGCGATAAAGCCAATGATTTTGCAAACTGCGATCCTATAAGCAGTGAACCAATCAGGCCGGGTGATTGCGTAAAAGCTATCGCATCAATATCGCTGATATTGCATCCCGCTTTTTTAATTGCTGCATCTACAACGGGGATAATATTCTGAATATGTGCTCTGCTTGCAAGTTCAGGCACTACGCCTCCATATTGTTCATGTACTTTTTGACCAGCAATAATGTTTGATAGAATTTTTCCATCACGACATATTGCTGCTGATGTTTCATCACATGATGATTCTATTGCAAGAATGCACCCTGTCTCCCTAAAGGGGGCACTTAGATTGTAAAAATCTTTTGAGGTTTGAGACATTGTTTAGTAAGGAATTCGCAAATTTAAAACTCTGTGATTTTTTTAATAATATTAAAAGGGAAAAGTGTCGGATCTAAGTCTCCCCTTTAGGGGGACAGGGGGTAGGGTTTATTTTGATCTTATCGCCACCACCGGATTCAATCGTGCAGCAATTACTGCAGGTATAATACCTGCAAGCACACCAACGACAAAACAAATGCTGATAGCCGTTACAAGATTAGAAGTAGAAATATAAATGGGGAAGTTAAATGCACCAGATAAAATTTTAGTAAGTCCCAGTACAAGTAATAATCCGATCAGCCCGCCAATAAGACAAAGGAATGCGGCCTCAAGCAGAAATTCAATTAGAATAATATGACTCTTGGCGCCAATTGCTTTTTTCAAACCGATCTGGCTTGTACGTTCCTTTACACTTACAAACATGATATTAGCAACGCCAAACAAACCAACAATAAGACTGATACCACCGATAAGCATACCACCCATATTAATTCCGGAAAAAGCCTGTTCAAATGCTTTGCTCCATTCATTTACATCATTCAATGAAAAATTATCTTCCTGTGCCGGACTTAATTTATTAATGGCTCTCATAGCGCCTTTCAGATCATCTTTCAATACGTCGATCTTTAAATTGTCGAGACCCTGAACAAGGATCAACGGATCAGAATATCTTTCATCCATAATTGTGCGGGCAAAACGATAAGGCATGATCACTGCTTTATCCAGTTGCCAGCCACCGAGCATTTGATTTCCCTGTTTCTTAATAACACCAACTACGATCAGCTTCTTTCCGCCCACTGCTCTTTCAGGATTAACAAAAAGCTGCTCCGCTATCTCATTGCCTATCACAACGGAATTACTCCCTTGCTGAAATTCTGCTGGAGATATATACCGGCCAAAATGAATATCAACAGGCTGAATATTGTTGAAGTCATCGCTAAAGCCATAAAGGATCACATCCTTCAGCGTGTTGTCTTCAAATTCAAGATCAGTATTGCGATCAATTTTAAATGCAGCATACTTTGCACTCGGTGTTCTTTCCATTATCTGCTCAAGCTGCTCATATTTTGGCGATGGCCTCTTAATAAATTTCCACCATGGATACTGACCGTCACCGCCTGAGCTATAATCCCATTTGTCAAGATAAATAGTGTTTGTGCCAAAAGATTTTATTTCGGCCTGGATATTATGTTCAAGACTTCCAAGAGTTGCCATTACGCCAATGATGCAGAAGATACCGATCGTAATCCCAAACAGGGATAGAAAGGTGCGGAGTTTATTCTTCCACAATTCCATGACGGCCATTTTCAGGCTGCTTACAACAATCTGGATTGTTCGGCGCATAAGCAAAAGTAATCAGAACCGGGATTCCTATGATTATTTTTTGATTAGTGGGAAAAAGGGAGGATGGTTATTGTTAACCAGCTTTTGTAACTCCGGTTGAGCTCCC
>VBAS01000337.1:13667-14083 GCA_005882975.1 Bacteroidota bacterium
TCCAGATTGCTTCGGTCTATTGAACTAAAGAGGTAAAGATATTTTACCATACGACCTCGCAATGACGAAGATCCTCCGGTGGTAGAGTGAATTTTTTCAAATTCCCGGAGTCTTCGTCATTGCGAGGCTTGCCAATAGAGATTAATAAACTTTCTAGAAGACTGATGGCAAGCCGAAGCAAACTAAACCCTAAAGCATTTGTGCAAATTGAAATCTAAAGGAAACTCGAAAATAGCTGAATAGAATTACAGAAAGTACAAGTGAGTGACACAACAAAAGCCCAATAGCAGCACTATAGTTGACTACCAAAAAATCCTACTCAAACCTTACCTTTGCGCCTCTTTATGAAATATCAGAGCGAAATAAATAAACGCAGAACATTTGCGATCATCAGTCACCCGGACGCGGGTAAGACA
>VBAS01000338.1 GCA_005882975.1 Bacteroidota bacterium
TTTACCATATTCTGTTGTTTGTTGACGATCGCAGTTAGCGTATTCATTTATGAAATATTCTTGTGAAAGGATCTGTAAAAGATTTTAAAAACAGCATTATCAAACAAAAACTACAATTATGAAACAGCTCATTCTCGCAATTGCTCTTATTACATTGCTCTTTTGTCATTGTTAAGCTATGCATGGGGATGTTTCACATCCCCCTTTTTTCATACATACGATAAAAAAATAAATAAAATGAGCAAGCTAATACAGTTTGGAGAAAATGTAGAAGGATATAACATTCCTGTTTTAAATGAAAGAGAAATAAGGGCAGCGGCGGGCATACTATTTTTAGCAACTTTTATCTCTCTTATGTTTATCCTGTTTAAAAATAATTTTTTACCCATCAAGTATGTTTTAACGGCCTTCCTGGCTGACTTTATCATACGAGTTTTCATTAACCCCAAATTTTCCCCTACATTAATTATAGGAAGATTGATCGTAGGAAACCAAACACCTGAATATGTTGGCGCACAACAAAAAAAGTTTGCATGGATAATTGGCGTGATCCTCTCCTCGACGATGTTCATTTTTATGGTTGTAATAAACTCCTACAGCCCGATAACAGGAATTATTTGTTTTATATGTCTTATGTTCCTGTTCTTTGAGTCCGCATTTGGTATTTGTTTGGGATGTATATTTTATCCACTCTTTCATAAGGAAAAACCACAACGTTGTCCCGGTGAAGTTTGTGATGCAGGATCAAAACAAATTATTCAAAAAACTTCAGGCATCCAGTTACTTATTGTGCTTGTGTTTGCCACATTTATTTTTCTTGCCGCCTGGTTCTTTAATGATCAGTTTAGCAAACAGCCATATGATCTGTTTGGAAGTTTTACTTCTTCAAAATCTAAATAAAAATTATTTGCAAACACCATTTGTTGCAATCAAAACTGTGCGAAAATTTTTGTCATCGCACATCGATATTGTTTATTAGCATATATAGTACTCTAAAACGAAAGTGTAGAAATTTTTTCCGAGACAAGCACAAAAGAAATAATAATGAACTAATTCATTTTGCAAGCAACCCTATTGTTCTTTGGATCGATAAATTAGTTATCCGCCTGAGAGTAATTTTTTAATAACTAAAAAAATGTGTTATGAAAATTATTATTAGGCTATTAGCCGTTATTATCTTTTTTTCTGGGATTAGCTCATGCAATAATGAAGACGACACTCCTCCCAACCCAAACGTAACTTTTAAAGCAACCTTGACTGGTGCACAAGAAGTGCCAGCGAATGCATCAACTGCAACGGGGGATGCTACACTCACATTTAATACCAGCACCAAAGTATTTACGATCACAGTCAACCATACAATTGCATCTCCCACTAACGGACACATACATAAAGGCGCTGTAGGAGTAAGTGGCGGTGTAATTTTTCCATTCGCCAGTTTTACTTCTCCAATAACCTATACCAGTGCTGCATTGGATGCTACACAGGAAGCAGATCTGAATGCCGGGCTTTACTATGTAAATATTCATACAGCGGCATTTCCTAATGGAGAGATCAGGGGACAACTTATTAAGCAATAGGGTTCTCAGGATTCATTGGCATGGATGCAAACAGATAACATACAAAAGCGTTTTTACTGTTTGTAATTGCGGCTACAAAAAAGACAGCTTAAAAGACATTTTTATTTTAAGCCAAATGACTACCTTCAAAGAACCATCATTAAACTATTTTTTATGCCAAACAAAAATTCAACACTTACCTATCGTTGGTTCCAGGAAGTTTGGAACAACAGCCGTAAAGATGCAATTGATGAAATGCTGGACGACAATGCTATCGTACATGGAATTGAAGGTGTCAATACTCCAGGTCCTCAAGGTTTCAAAGTTTTTTATGACAGCTTTAAACAACAATTCCCGGAGGTCCATGTAGAAGTAGAAGAAGCCGTCAGCGAAGGAGAGTATGAAACATCCCGCTGCACCGTCCATGCAACTACTGCCAATAATCAAAAAGTGACTTTCAGCGGCATGACCCACCTGAAGATAAAAAATAACAAGATCGTTGAAGCCTGGAACAATTTTGATTTTCTTTCAATGTATCAGCAATTAGGTTTTAAGATGGCTTTGCAGGAGGAAGTGGTATAATAAACAAAAGCCGTCCCGCTGTCCTGGTACGGCGATAAAGAATATTTTAAACTAATCGTTTTAAAGATTGCTGATGCCAGTCATTACTTTTTCTACCATCCGGTCACAGCGGCTTAAATGAAAGTGCAGGATATCTTCTTTACTGTATTGAGCTGATAGAATATCTCTGAGTAAAGCTTTAGCTCTGTTCAGCCTTACTTTTACATTCACTTCGCTGATGTTAAGACATTCCTTTGTTTCAGCGATATTCATATTCTCAATTTCACGCATTACAAAAACGCTCCTGTATATCTCCGGTAATTTACCAATAGCATCGTTAAGTATCGATCTCAGTTCTGCATTAACCGTGGCTGTAGCAGGAGTATGAAGCTCCTTATTTTGCTTCATCACTTTTTCTATATTCTCATCATTCATACTGATGGATTTTTTTCTTTTCCTTAATCGGAGTAAACATTCATTGATAAGTATTCTTGTCAGCCACGTCGGAAAACTTGACTTGAAAGCAAATTTCCCCAGGTTCTCATAAGCATTTATATAAGCCACCTGCATAGCATCTTCTACTTCTGCGTCATCATTTATAATTGACATGCCAATCCTGTAAAGCCGTTGGTTATAACGACGCACAATGAGCGAATAAAGATCTTTTTCACCATGCAATATCCTGGTAATGATCTCATCGTCATTAAGAATTTCTGATGTTGATACCCCCGCTTTGTTCATTCCGATCATGATACTTCAATTAGAGTCTTTTACAATCCAAAGGTTACAAAGTTCCGGAAAATATTTTCTTGTAACTTTTTTATCCTTTGCAACTCTAATCCAAAGAGCTTTCCTAATCACAGTAATATTTAAACAATACATATAGTTATGAACAAAAACGGAACAATAGTCAATGATAAAATAAATGGCCATTCACTGGAAGAACTGGCATTTGCAATTGGCGAAGAGCATACCGGCACTTCTTATGACACACCACTTCGAAAAGATGCTTTTGATAAAACAGATGATGAAAAGATAAGAACGATCAGCTGGCATTTTGAAAAGATCATGGAAACTCTCGGACTTGACCTGAATGATGATAGCCTGCGAGGAACACCTTTGCGGGTAGCACATATGTATGTAAAAGAAATTTTCAGCGGTCTTGATCCTGCTAAAAAACCTTTCATTGCCCTGTTTGAAAATAAATATAAGTATAACCAGATGCTGGTAGAAAAGAACATAACATTCTATTCAAACTGCGAGCATCACTTTGTTCCGATCATAGGTAAGGCTCATGTCAGTTATATTTCTTCTGGCAAAATAATTGGTCTATCAAAGATCAACCGGATAGTTCAATATTATGCCAGGCGTCCGCAGGTGCAGGAAAGATTGACAATACAGATAGCAAATGAATTAAAATCGGTTTTAAATACAAAGGATGTGGCAGTGGTTATTGATGCTGTGCATCTTTGCGTTTCATCAAGAGGCGTTAAGGACATTCAAAGCAGCACTATTACAGCACAATATGAAGGACTTTTTAAGCGGGAAGATATAAAGAATGAATTCCTGGCATTTATAAAATAATAGAGTAAAAAAGAAATTCAATAATG
>VBAS01000339.1:0-3168 GCA_005882975.1 Bacteroidota bacterium
TAACTTCAAAGCAAATACATTCAATAAAAGAATTATCACGGTTTCCATCAGTAATGAGAGATATCTCCATGGTGGTGCCAAAAGCACTTGCTTATGAAGAGGTGGAGAAGTCGGTGAATAAATTAAAGCTGGACAAATTGCAGGAAGTTAAACTCTTTGATATATTCGAAAGTGAAAAGCTTGGCGCTGATAAAAAGTCGATCGCAGTAAGCTTTACTTTTCTTGACCAGGAAAAAACACTTACGGATAAAGAGATCGATGGCTGGATGAGTAAAATAATGGCGTCGCTTGAAAAAGAATTAAATGCTGAAATCAGGAAATAATTTTTATGGCTGACTTCGAAAATCAATTAAAGCGAATACAGGATAAGCTACAACAGGTGTTGAAGGAACATGCTGCCTTGCAAAAGGAAAACCTGCGCCTGAAAGAGGAATTAGATAAAAACAGGACTCAATCTTTTTCTCATCAGCAAAATATTGAAGACCTGAAACAACAGGTGGATGTTTTAAAGATCACTTCAGGCGATTGGGATCCCCATGACAAGAAAGAATTTGAAAAACGCATTAATTCTTATATTAAAGAAATCGATCGTTGTATTGCTTTATTAAGTGAATGATGAAAAGTAAATCACAACTATGTCCGAACAATTAATACCAGCCACAATTACAATAGCCGACCGCAGCTACCGCATTAAACTGGATGCAAAGGATGAAGAAGTTGTACGCAAAACGGTAAAAACGATCAATGACAAGATCATCGAATTTAAAACCATGTTTGCAGGTAAAGACATGCAGGATTATGTAGCAATGGCGCTGGTATGGTATGCCACTGAACAAAATAGCAGTTCAGCGACTGATGTTGAGAAAGACAATCTGACTGATAAACTGAATTTATTGGAACGAATGCTTGATGGTCAACTTCAATCCTGAACTTATGCCTTGATTGTTACTCTTTATAATTGATTTCATTGGTTCCCGCCGTTTTGTATCTTCGCTGATTACCTGACCATTATCATTTAAGAACCAGCCAGGTATATTTTTAAAAACAAGCATTGTGAAAACAATCAAACTAAACATTCATGGATCAAAATATATTGTTTGCCATTATTGGAGTTGCAGGGATAATTCTCGGCATTATAGCGGGTAAGCTCATTTTCTCTAAAGACACAAAAAAACAGGTAGCAGAAGCCGAAATACTTGCTCAAAGTATTCTTAAAGAAGCCGAACTCAGGGGTGAAACTTTCAAAAAGGAAAAAGAACTCGAGGCCAAGGAACGCTTTGTCCAGATGAGATCAAATCATGAAAAAGAGGTTTTTGAAAAGAATAAGAAGATCAATGATGCCGAGAACCGTATTCGTCAAAAAGAGCAATCCATAAATCAAAAAGAAGGAAATCTTGATAAGCATTTAAAGGAAAATGAAACCATCAAGGAAAACCTCAACCGGCAAATTGAGCTTGTAAATATCAAGCGTACTGAACTGGAAAAACACCAGGAAGAGCATATCCGTCGTTTGGAAAAAATTGCCGGCCTTACTGCAGAAGAAGCCAAAACTCAATTGGTGGAAAGTCTGAAACATGAGGCACAATCAAGAGCCTTAGTAATTCAACAAGAAATAATTGAAGACGCTAAACAAAAGGCAAATAAAGAAGCAAGGAAGATCATCATTCAAACAATACAACGTACTGCAGCAGAGCAAGCCATTGAAAACTCGATAACGGTTTTTAATCTTGAAAGTGATGAAATAAAAGGACAGATCATTGGTCGTGAAGGAAGAAATATCCGTGCAATCGAAGCAGCTACCGGCGTTGATCTTATTGTTGATGACACTCCTGAAGCTATCGTTCTTTCTTCTTTTGATCCGCTTCGTCGTGAAATAGCCCGTTTAAGTTTGCAAAGATTAGTTGCAGATGGTCGTATTCACCCGGCTAGAATTGAAGAAGTGGTTGAGAAAACAAAAAAGCAAATTGAAGAGCAGGTAATGGACATTGGTGAAAGAACAGTTATTGAACTCGGCATTCATGGTCTGCATAAAGAATTAGTAAGAATGGTTGGACGTATGCGGTTCCGCTCTTCATATGGTCAAAATTTATTGATGCATAGTCGTGAAGTAGCAAATCTTTGTGGCATCATGGCCGCAGAGCTTGGTATGAATTCCAAGCTTGCTAAACGTGCCGGCTTGCTTCATGATATTGGAAAAGTTCCTGATGAAGAAACTGAATTGAGCCACGCATTACTCGGCGCAAAACTTGCCGAAAAATATGGTGAAAACCCTGCAATTGTAAACGCTATCGGAGCCCATCACGATGAAATGGAAATGCAGTATGTGATCTCTCCAATAGTACAGGCTTGCGACGCTATCAGTGGTGCGAGACCCGGTGCCCGTAGGGAGATTATGCAACAATATTTGCAGCGTATTAAGGACCTTGAAAACCTGGCGATGACCTATAATGGAGTTGAAAAAGCTTATGCGATACAGGCTGGTCGTGAACTCAGGGTTATCGTTGAAGCAGATAAAGTAAGCGACCAGGATTCGGAAAAACTTTCTTTTGAAATAGCTCAGAAAATTCAAACAGAAATGACGTTTCCCGGCCAGATAAAAGTGACAGTTATAAGGGAAAAAAGAGCTGTGAATGTTGCGAGATAATTGTTTAAAGGTGTAACGTTTAACGGTTTAATGTTGGAATATATAGTTTACAAAAATTTCTTTTAGATCAAAACTTTGAACCTTTAACCCTTTAAACTTTAGACCTTTCCCCCTATCTTTGCAGCCCGTTAAAAAATCAGAGTTATGAACGCTATTGCATACGTACACGAACAATTGACTGGCAAAAAAGATTTTCCCCAGTTTAAACCGGGTGATAATATTACTGTAAACTATAAAATCATAGAGGGTAATAAGGAAAGAATACAGTCATTTAAAGGAGATGTAATAAAAAAACAAGGAACTGGTCATACTGCCAGCTTTACTGTGCGTAAGATCTCTGATGGAGTGGGTGTTGAAAGAGTTTTCCCTTTTTATTCTCCTAACATTGAATCAATCGTATTGAATAAAACAGGAAATGTTCGCCGTGCTAAATTATTTTACCAACGTAAACGTAGCGGCAAAAGTGCAAGAATTCGTGAAAAGCGCATGGCAACTGAAACTGCAACTGCATCAGCCGAATAAAA
>VBAS01000339.1:3186-4490 GCA_005882975.1 Bacteroidota bacterium
AGTAGATGGCTTCCTTTCCGGAAGCCATTTTTTTTGGTTTCGTTGGCAAATTATTGTTGGGATGCTCTCTTGTTACATGTATCTTTGATGTCTAATTTTTTCTGATATGATACAACCTACTTTGCTTGGCGTATTGGGGACTAATGAAATAATCATCATCCTTATAATTGTTTTGTTGCTTTTTGGTGGCAAAAAAATTCCGGAATTGATGCGTGGATTAGGTAAAGGCGTTCGTGAATTTAACGACGCTAAAACGAATGTAAAAAGAGAGATCGAAGAAAGTACTACTGATAAAAATTAATTAGTACCCTACCTTCATTTCTTTAACCCTTTTTCTTCACTGAAAAAAGTAACTGCTTTTGTTTGAGTTCACTTCCATTGAGCAATATCATGCCCAATTACAGGAAGGAAGTATCACCTGTTTGCAGGCAGTTGAATATTATCTTCAGCGGATAAAAACTACTTCACATCTTAATGCATTTATCGAAGTATATAGCAATGAAGCTTTGCAAAAAGCAAAACAATTAGATGAACAAAGAAAACCAGGCAACCCTATAAGCAAACTACATGGAGTTGTTATTGGACTAAAAGATGTGATCTGCTATAAAGATCACAAGATTTCTGCGGCATCAAATATTCTTAAGAATTTTATTTCTATTTACTCTGCAACTGCAGTTGAAAGATTGCTGGCTGAAGGTGCAATCATTATAGGTAATCTTAACTGCGATGAGTTTGCAATGGGCTCAACAAATGAAAACTCTGCTTATGGAAAAGTATTAAATGCAATAGATGAAACAAGAGTTCCGGGTGGGTCATCGGGTGGGCCTGCTGTAGCCATACAGGCTGGTCTTTGCATGGTTTCATTAGGGAGTGATACGGGAGGTTCTGTTCGTCAACCCGCAGATTTTTGCGGCATAATTGGATTGAAACCTACTTACGGAAGAATATCCCGTTACGGTTTGATAGCTTATGCTTCCTCGTTTGATCAAATAGGTATCTTTGGAAATTCTATTTCTGATGTGGCTATTACACTTGAAGTAATGGCTGGTAGTGATGAGTATGATAGTACGGTATCAGACCTGCCTGTTGATAAATATTCCTTGCATTTAAATGATAACGCTGAAAAAAAATACCGGTTAGCTTATTTTGAAGAAGCGTTGGATCATCCAAGTCTCGATACTGAAATTAGTTCTGCAATAAAAAAGTTAATTGAGCAATTGAGACAAGATGGTCATGAAGTGACGCCTGTTAAGTTTGAATTGCTTGACTATATTGTTCCTGCTTATTATGTTTTAACAACGGCT
>VBAS01000014.1 GCA_005882975.1 Bacteroidota bacterium
TAAACCACCAAAAACCGTTTATGAAAGCATTTGCAAAAAAAACTGACAACGATCTCATTCAACTTTTTGTTGAAGGAAACACCGAAGCTTTGGAAATTCTTGTACTCCGTCACAAGGACAAGCTTTACACATCCATTTTATTTTTAGTAAAGGACAAGTACCTTGCTGAAGATATTTTCCAGGATGTTTTTATCCGCATTATTGACACAATGCGCAGTGGCAGATACACTGAAGAAGGTAAATTCTTACCATGGGCCATGCGTATTGCCCATAATCTTTGTGTCGATCATTTCCGCAAAGTAAAAAGAACACCAACAATTAAAAATGGTGATGACAAAGACATCTTTGAAGTGATCAATTTTTATGAAGACAGCGCTGAAAGTAAAATGATCAAACGTCAAAGCCACGACCGTGTTCGTGAAATGCTTGACCGTCTTCCGGAAGATCAGCGTGAAGTGATCATTCTTCGCCATTATGCCGACATGAGTTTTAAAGAAATTGCATCGATGACCAACTGCAGCATCAATACTGCTTTAGGTCGTATGCGTTATGGTCTTATCAACCTTCGCAAACTAATGATGCAAAAACAAATTGCCTTATAAAAACCCAAGCCCTTGTCATTCTGTATTTCCCATCAGTTTTAAGTTGAAATTTCACCTTGCCATACCTGGTAGGCTCTTACAGAATGACACCTAATTAAAAACCCTTCTCAATGAGAAGGGTTTTTTGTTTTTATGTTTGAATAGTTCTACTTTTTATTTTTCTTATATGTTTCTATTCCGCATTCAAGCCACTCAATAAACTTATCCGCATCCGGTGTGTAGTATTTTGTTTTCGTCAATGCTATTTGATCTGCAGAGATTATGGCATACTGAGGTTGTGAAGTAGCTCCAAAATTTTCTGTCTGGAATGTTGCCCATTTATCTCCTACGGTGATTATTGATTTTTCCTGTCCGCTTGAAGTTTTATAAATCGTTTGTTCAGTAAGCGGAAGCGACCTTCTTTCATCAACATATAATGAAACAACAACAAACTCATTTCGCATTAAGCTATCAACTATAGTATTTGTCCAAACTTTTTCTTCCATTCTCCGGCAGTTTACACAAGCCCAGCCCGTAAAATCTATAAGTACCGGTTTATTTTCATTCTTTGCTCTCTCCAACGCCCTATTATAATCTTTTATTGGTTCATACTTTTCAGCACAATTCACAGGATATTTATAAACGCTATAACAAAGAGGTGGAGGAAACCCGCTGATCAAAGTCAGATTTGCTGATTTACTGTTTGTTAAACCAGGAACCAGGTAAATACCGATCGCTGCAAAAAAGAAAATAAAAAAGATCCTGGCAAATGATAATTTTTTAATGGGGCCGCTATGCGGAAATTTGATTTTCCCTAATAAATATAATACTGTGAGAAAAGAAATGATAACCCATAAACCAATAAATATTTCTCTTTTCACAATCCCCCATTGCTTTACCAGGTCTGCATTAGATAAAAATTTAACTGCTAATGCAAGCTCAATAAAACCCAAAACAACCTTTACGTTTGTCATCCACCCTCCGGATTTAGGAAGCGACTTAAGCCAGTTTGGAAACATGGCAAAGAGAGCAAAAGGAAATCCTAACGCAATACCAAACCCTGCAGCACCAGCCGTAAGTGGCCAGGCACCCTGATCGGCCACGCCAACAAGTAATGTTCCTAAAATGGGCCCGGTGCAAGAAAAGGAGACTATGGCTAATGTGCCAGCCATAAAAAATATACCTCCTATATTTCCATGTCCTGATTTTGAGTGGGCCTTATTGGCAAATGAAGAAGGTAACCCAATCTCAAAAAACCCAAAGAATGAGATCGCAAAAACAACAAAGACCACGAAGAACAAAAGATTCAGCCAGATATTAGTGGAAATATTGTTGAATATTTCTGGACTTATCGTGCCATTAGCCAAATGAAAAGGTATTGTGATAAGAACATAAATAAGAAAAATAAAAAGTCCATAAAGAATTGCATTCGTTTTGCCGCGTTTTTTATTGTGTGACTTATTTGTAAAATAAGAAACCGTAACTGGAATCATGGGAAAAACACATGGTGTAAGTAAAGCAATAAGGCCCCCTGCTAATCCAAGTAGAAAAATTGTAAGGATGCTTTTGTTAGCTGTACCATCATCACCGCAAGATGATGTTGGGTTTTTTATATCAATGGACGGAATTCTTATAATTGTTGTTGTTTCAACCCCCCCTTCCATCTCCACATTAAAATCTATCGACTCCGGGTTATAGGCTTCATTATTTCCATAGAAATAAGATAGTTTACACTGGAGCTTTGCAGGAACCTTTCCATTGATGCTTATTGGTATTTTCCATTCAGTCAGTCCCTCATATACTTTTACTGTAGTGTTATCGAAAAATGAGCTTGCAAAAGATTTTGATTCGCCGGTTGCTGAAAAATCTTTTTCAATAGTAATACTTGAATCAGAGAATTTTAATTCAACAGTTTTTACTCCTCCCAGTTCCTGGCCAGGTGCGTATAGTTGCCAACCAGTTGCTCCGTTTGTGGAAAATATCAATTCATATTTGCCTTCACCCGTTCTTTGGCTCTTACAATTCCACTTGTAAATTGCACTATCCTGTGAAAAGGATGTTATTGAAATGAAAATGACTAAGCAACAAAAAAATCTTGTAACGATAACCCTCATAGCAATTTTAAAAAATAAACGAGTTCTCAGGGGAGGAACTCGTTCTATGTAATAAAAATTTATTTGATCATTAATCCAACGCTACTTTGAAATTCACCGTTTTTGGCGGCAGGCATTTTTTATCATCACATGTTTGAAATTCCACACTTCCATTAAAGCTTGTTTTTACCTTGCCCTTAAGTTTTATAGTTTGTACAAACTCTACTTTCTCAGAATATTGGTTTGCGGAAATCTCTAATTCTTTATCATGAAATTTCTGCATCTTTCCAACCTCTTTGATCTTTCCAACTACCTCGATCAATGGATTGTTAGTAATAGAAAAAGTGGTTGGCTGTGCTACTGCATCTTCGGGCTGTACCTGAGAATATAAATGCCAGCCTTTCTCGATCGTAGCAGTCATAGATATTTCGTACGAGTTATCTGTTAGTTTTTTCGAAGTAAATGTCCATGTCACAGGATTCTGAGCTGAAACCGCCATTGTCGCAAACAAAAACAAACTAAGTATAATAGCCTTCATAATATTTTCTTTTAATGATGCAAAAATCGTAAAAAACGTTTTATGCTTTTGCAAAAATTCTATCACAAATATTGCAAAAGAAAAGCAGAGTTTTTGTAAGGAATTGACGAACTATCCTAATTATTGTACAAATTGAGTATTTAACCCACCAATACTTCGGTCATTAACAGGTTTTTAAGAATTTCTCGGCCATCCGTGTTACCAAGAATCTCCGAAGTGGCTCTTTCGGGGTGCGGCATCATGCCAAAAACATTCCTGTTCTCATTACAAATTCCCGCAATATTCCTGGTCGCAGCATTTGGATTTGCATCGGGTTTTATTTTCCCCTTTTCATCACAATAATAAAAAATCACCTGGCCATTAGTCTCAATTTTATCTAGTGTTTTTTCCTCTGCATAGTAGCGTCCCTCACCATGTGCAATAGGTATTTTATAAACTTTACCTGATTCATTTGTAAGAAAAACATTTTTGCAGGCAAACTGCTGATGGCCGTTGCGCAATAGTGCACCGGGCAAAAGATGCGATTCACAAAGGATCTGGAAACCGTTGCAAACACCAAATACTTTGCCTCCACTGTTGGCAAAGTCGATCACACTTTGCATCATCGGGCTAAAACGGGCAATGGCTCCACAACGCAAATAGTCGCCATAAGAAAAACCGCCGGGCAAAATGATACAATCTTCAGTGTTAAACATGCTAAGGTCTTTGTCTTTGTGCCAGAGCATGATCACTTCCTGGTTCATATCATACCTCAATGCATCATGCATATCCCTGTCGCAATTTGAACCCGGAAAAACAACAACACCAAATTTCATAAAGTCATTTTAATGTGAAAAGCAAAGATATTTTAGATTTTAGATTTACAATTGCAGATTTTATCATTTCTACTAACAAATTCCGAAAATCACAAAACTTGATATCAATCCCAAACAATCAATCTAAAATCTATAATTGTTTACCAGCCCGTTCCTCCATACTGATAGATCAGGATAAAAAGGATCGATAACCAGAAAATAACAACAGGGATCCAACGCTGGGGCGGGTATAAATAAGTACAGGCATGAAAGGCAGCAAAAGGAACTATTATCAGTATCCAGTTTTCAAGACCTTCTGCTGTATTATTTAAAAAAGGAATAAAAAGCGCAAATAAAAGATAGATAAGCAAAAGGCTCCAGTTCTTGCGAACCTGGATTAGCATTTTTCTTAAGTTTTCCTGGACAAAATAACCTCCCATAAGGAATGGAACGACCAATAAAATACCTCCGATCGCCAGCCATATTGATTGGCCGGGTGAAGGCAACGCAATATTGATCGGTTGAAACAAATGGGACCATGACCATTTATCTGAAAAGAATAGATAGGCTGCATAAAAATAATATGGGGTGGTAACACCCAGCAAACAGATCAACCATTCATTCAACCGAACGCTACGCATTACCAGCAATGCAAATATGAGCCAGAGGAATAAAATTAGTGAGGGGAAAAAAATAAATGAGCTAAGGCCAACGGCTACGCCAATATTATAAACCGTGCTTTTGATCGAAACCTGATTTGAAATTTTAAACAACTCAGAAAAAATAAAAAGCACTAAGGTATTTACCATTAATGGCGCCGAAAAATGATTCCATTCAGGCATCAACGATGTAATAACAAGATAAGCAGTAGCGGGTAAAAAATTTAACCGCTGCATCATGCGGTTCTTGTTGATGAGGCTGTTAAGTTGCAACGCTTGGGTAAAAAGAAAGAAGTAGGTTATTACAGCAAAAAGCAACCCATCATTTTTGCTAACAGATTTTAGAAAATTCACGGCTTCACGATAAAGTATTGCCGCATTATTGGCGAGTTCAGGTGGTGGAGTTGGGTTTGCGAAAATTGGCAACTTAATAAAGATGCCCATCACAAACAGGAAAAGAATGTTGGCTGGTGTTTTTTGTTTAAATAGGCCGATCACAGATAATGGATTGTGAATTGCGAGTGGCAGTGTTAGGTTCGATCATCACTTGGTCACACTTCACCACTTACAACTCACTATTAATTAAATTCAATTTTCGCAAAGCAAATATAGTTACGATAAAAACATGGCACAATAAACTGTTTTGCACTTATTTGTTTCCCATACTTTGGTAAAAACTCATGTCCTTTGTCAAGCCCTCTTAGCGTAGGATTACGGGTAATTTGTCCATCAGGTGTTAAGGAGAAATCATTCAACAAAAGATTTTTTTTCTCCTGCATATTAAAAAGAAAATGTAGTTGACCCCCTGTATTCATTACATTGTAAGAAATGCGGTAATCCGATTCATCATCGAATTGTTCTTTCCTGATGATATTGCTCCACTCAAGGTCTCCCTTATTTGTAAAAAGGAGAATAGCCAAATTTTCAGCATGGTAACGTACAGACTGACTGCTATTCGCTGTATTTCTCCACGAAGAATAATAGGGCGAATAATAATCATATGGATAAGCAAATGGAGAGCCGTACATATAATCCCAGCGGTTCCACGGAGAAGAACGGGAAGTAGTGTAATAGGCCTCTGCGCTAACTAAAAAGCCTCCATCTTTTTTAATGAAAATATCTCTTATAAAATAATCGTTGAAAGCCATTTTAGCATTCGATTCTCCCTTTGCTTCATTTCGCAGATCGTCCGTAAACTCAAAAGATTTTTCTAACTCCGGCTTCCACATGGTCCTGTTCATTGCTAAAAAATAAATGCCTACAATGTTTCCGCGTTTCTGACCATAATAAAAGGCACTCAGAAGATAGCGCTGGTTAGTGTTATCCACTTTTATCTTCAATTCATCCAGATAAGTTTTTTCGAGATTAAGAGTATAAAAGCTAAAACTATCATCCATTGCTTTCTTTATGATGATGGTGGCATTGGAAATGCTTTCGTTTGACGAACGATAGAATTTTGTGAAAACAAGATTGCCTTCGTTATCCATAACGAATTCGCCCAGGTGCTCATTCCGATCGTCCATCTGCATTGTAAGGATCGTCTTTTTCTGTAATTCAAGATTGTTGTTATATAATTTAGTAGTAATAAGAAATTTTTCCCTGTTTTTGCTGTTGATCTTGAAAACCATCAATTTTTGCTTATCCTCACTTGCTAAAACTGTGTATATTTTATTATTACTCGATCCGCCAAGAGAAGTAGTATCAAGCTCTATCGGATCAGACATCTTTTGTCCCATTTCATCAAGCTTTACTGCAGCGCAGTGTACAATATTTCTTCTCTGGTACTGGTAAACAGCATAAATATGATCAGGATAAGTAAAGAAGTCAACATTGATCATTCTGTCATCCGGCAAATATTCATGTTTTACCTTCTTGATCATTTTCATCTCGTTATCATAAAGACAAATAAAACTTTCGTTCCTTATATTTTTATAAATAAGATAATTGTTTCCCATTTTACCAATGATCTCAAAGTCCATTTTTCGTGAATCATCACGATCTGGTTCAGATATAAGAATGCGCTGGGCACTACCCGAATTAAAAAAAGATATTAAAAGAAACAAGAAGGTGAACCGGCAAAACAATTTCATAGACGCCATTTTTTTACTGTTTAAAGTTACAGGTTGTTGTGCAATTCTTTTCATGATGAAATGGTAAAGATGCAGTTTTTCATCTTTTTATATGAAAGGAAAAAATTGTACTGCACCAGATACTTTTTACAAAAAACAGGCCGGTTGATAAACATTGATTTTCTGATTTGCATTATTTCTTTTTACCTATACCTTTGTTGGTTAATCCGTACAACTTGTCTGTACGGGTATAAAAGAAATTTTCCCGTGAGAATTCCCACCAACAGAGTTACACTTGCAGGTTTACTGGTAGCGATCGGCATTATATATGGAGATATAGGCACTTCTCCTTTATATGTATTTAGCGCAATTATAAAAGGAAAAGAAATTTCTGAAGAGTTAATACTTGGAGGTTTATCCTGCATCATTTGGACGCTAACTCTTCAGACGACCATCAAGTATGTGATCCTGACTTTGCGTGCTGATAATAATGGTGAAGGTGGAATGTTCTCTTTATTTGCCTTAGTAAGACGACATGGGAAATGGGCTGTGATACCTGCCATGATGGGTGGCGCCGCGGTTTTATCAGAAGGGATCATTACTCCTCCTATTTCTGTTACTTCAGCTATTGAAGGTCTTAAGCAAATAAAATTGTTTAGTGATATTGGTCAATGGACCATCGTTGGCATTGTTCTTTTTATTCTTGTCATTCTATTTTTCCTGCAGCAGTTTGGCACTTCTGCTATAGGCCGTTTTTTTGGACCAGTAATGCTTGTTTGGTTTACCATGCTTGCAGTTCTTGGACTGGGTCATATACTTGATGATGTAAAAGTTTTGAAAGCTTTTAATCCTTATCATGCTATTAAACTTCTGACACAATATCCGCGAGGGTTTTGGATACTTGGAGCGGTATTTCTCTGTACTACCGGGGCCGAGGCTTTATATAGTGATCTTGGGCATTGCGGAAGAAGCAACATTCGTATGTCATGGATCTTTGTAAAAAGTTGCCTTATTCTTAATTATTTGGGACAAGGTGCATGGTTACTAAATCACGTTGGCTCTAAGGTTGATCCAAACATTAATCCATTTTATGCATTGATGCCGGAAGGATTCCGGTTGATCGGAATTATTATTGCAACCGCCGCCACCATTGTGGCAAGCCAGGCTTTGATTTCTGGTTCCTTTACATTGATAAGTGAAGCGATGCGGTTAAACCTTTGGTCGAAACTAAAGATCAATTATCCAACAGAAGAAAAAGGTCAGCTTTTCATTCCAGCCGTTAATATGTTATTGTTCCTTGGATGTTGTGGTGTGGTATTATATTTTCAGAAGGCACAAAACATGGAAGCAGCATACGGTCTTACTATCAACTTTGGTATGCTGATGAATACAACACTTTTCTCTTATTACTTGTTTACTCAAAGGGCACCACGACAATGGATCATCCTTTATCTCATAGTTTATCTCACTGTTGAATTATCTTTCCTTACTGCCAATCTTGACAAGTTCTCACATGGAGGTTATGTTTCGTTTATGATCGGTGGATTTTTATTTATCACTATGTATATATGGTACAGGGCAAGAAAGATCAAAAATCGTTATGTGGAATTTGTAAGATTAGAACATTACATTCCTAAGATCCAAGAGCTAAGTAATGACAGGTCGGTTCCCAAATACGCCACGCATCTTGTTTACATGACAAGTGCCAACAATCCAAAAGAGATCGAGCACAAGGTCATCTACTCAATATTAAATAAGAAACCAAAACGGGCCGATATTTATTGGCTTGTTCACGTCGATACATTAGATGATCCATACACAAGTGAATATAAAGTGGATCATATAATTCCAAATGATATTATCAGGATTGAATTCAGGCTTGGCTTCAGGGTGCAACCAAGAATAAATTTGATGTTCCGCAAAGTGGTGGAAGATCTTGTGGCCAATAAAGAAGTAAATATTTACAGTCGATATGAAAGTTTAGAACGCAGCAATACAGTTGGCGACTTCCAATTCATTGTAATGGAAAAATATCTAAGCCAGGATAATGAACTTCCATTCTGGGAAAGGGTGGTGATGAAATTTTATTTCTGGTTAAAAGAGATCAGCTTGTCTGAAGAAAAAGGTTTTGGACTTGATCTCTCAACAGTGACTGTAGAAAAATTTCCATTGATAGTAGCACCAGTATCCACAGTAAAGTTGAAAAGAATAGTAGATGAGGATGAACTGTAAATAAAAAATAATCATTTATTTACTCTTTATTACTTTTGCCAATCATATTAATAGACTCGTCATTTGAAATCTGCTCCGGGTCGCAATTATGTCTTTAAATATCAAAAAGGTTTCTCCCTTAGGTTTATTAGTTGCTCTTGGTATTATTTTCGGTGATATAGGTACATCGCCGCTGTATGTATTTAATGCCATCATTGGTTCAAAAACTGTTTCTGAGCAATTGATCATCGGCAGTCTTTCATGTATCATTTGGACACTGACATTACAAACCACTATCAAATATGTGATCCTTACCTTAAAAGCCGACAACCGGGGGGAAGGAGGTATCTTCTCTTTATATGCACTTGTAAGAAGAAGAAGGCGGTGGTTAGTAATTGCTGCCATGATCGGGGGTGCATCATTGCTCGCTGATGGTATGATCACCCCCCCTATTTCTATTACTTCGGCAATTGAAGGTTTGCGACAGATCCCACGATTCAGTGATATATCGCAGCAAACAATTGTTTTAATGGTCTTAGGAATTATAACCGTAATATTCTTTTTACAGCAAGTTGGCACTGCTTCAATAGGAAAACTTTTCGGACCAATAATGCTAATATGGTTTTTGATGATCGCTACCATGGGTTTTCTTCACTTCCTGGATGACTGGAATATTTTTAAAGCGCTGAATCCATATTATGCGATCGATCTTCTTGTTAATTATCCGCAAGGTTTTTGGATACTTGGCGCTGTATTTCTTTGTACTACCGGTGCAGAAGCTTTGTATAGTGATCTTGGTCACTGCGGTCGTGGTAATATCAGGGTATCGTGGATATTTGTAAAATCATGCTTGATCATAAATTATGTTGGCCAGGGTGCATGGCTGCTTGCAAACTATGAGGGTAAAGGTTTTAATATCTCACAGATGAATGCTTTTTATGGCATCATGCCTGAGGGGTTCCGAATTATCGGGATCGTGATCGCAACAGTGGCAGCCATTATAGCGAGCCAGGCACTTATCTCAGGCTCATTTACACTTATCAGTGAAGCGATGCGACTAAATCTTTGGCCCAAAGTAAAGATCCGTTATCCTTCTGAAGAAAGGGGACAAGTTTATATCCGAGCAATAAATTTTTTGTTATTTACAGGGTGCGTTTCCGTTGTACTATACTTTCAGCGTTCTTCAAGAATGGAAGGAGCTTATGGTCTTGCGATCACACTTTGTATGATCGCAACCTCGATCCTCTTCGCAAACTTTCTTGTGCTGCGAAGAACCAACCCGATCCTCGTTTATCTTTATCTCGCTGTATATTTTACAATTGAGATCTCATTTCTTACAGCTAATCTCGAAAAATTTCCACATGGTGGTTATGTCGCATCAATTGTTGGTGGTTTACTTTTTTTTACTATGTACATCTGGTACCGGGCAAGAAAGATCAAGAATCGTTATGTGGAATTTGTTCGATTGGAAACTTATATTTCAAAAATACAGGAGTTAAGTAGCGACAAATCAATAGCCAAGTTCGGAACGCACCTCGTTTATCTAACCAGCGCCGATAATCCAAAGGAGATCGAGCATAAGATCATTTATTCAATACTCAATAAAAAGCCAAAACGGGCGGATATATATTGGTTCGTGCATGTGGATACAATGGATGACCCTTATACTTGCGATTATAAAGTAGAGCACATTATTCCAAATGATATCATCCGTGTTGATTTTAAATTAGGATTCAGGATACAACCAAGGATCCATATTTTATTTCGACAGGTAGTGGAAGAATTAGTGACCGACAGGGAAATAAATATTTCTTCAAAATACGAAACAGCAGACAGCAAAGCGAAAGCAACAGGTGACTTCCAGTTCATTGTAATGGAAAAATACCTGAGTCATGATAATGATCTTCCTTTTTCTGAACGTATCGTTATGAATTTTTATTTCTGGCTTAAAGAGATCAGCTTATCTGAAGAAAAAGGATTCGGTCTTGATCAGAGCAATGTAACAGTTGAAAAGTTCCCCCTCATAATTGGCGAAGTAGAACGTTTGCCACTAAGAAGAATTCTTGATCTGTAAAAGTTATATTATGCAAAAGATAAGTTTCATTTAAAACTATTATTTTTTCTACCTTAACTACTATTTTCCTTGCCACATTTTATCTATTATATCATTGGAGGATTTATATTTCTTTCTATACTTGTCTACTTTTTCCAGGAGAAATTTATTTTCAAACCAGAAAAATTAAAACAGGATTTTGAATTCAAATACGATGCGCCTTTCCGGGAATATTTTTTTGATATTGAACCTGGCGTAAGAATAAATGGACTTCATTTTTTCCGGGAACAACCAAAGGGACTTATACTTTATTTTCATGGTAACACCAGAAGTATAAAGGGCTGGGCGAAGTATGCAAGGGATTTTTATCGCTATGATTATGATGTATTGCTGTTGGACTATCGCGGCTTTGGAAAAAGTACCGGCAAGGCAAACGCGGCGAAAAAGAAATGCTCAGTGATATGCAGTTCATTTATGAAAAATTAAAAGAACAGTACAAAGAAGATCATTTGATACTTTATGGCCGGAGTATGGGTAGTGGTTTCGCCAGCAAACTCGCTGCTGATAATAGCCCACGATACTTGATCCTGGATGCTCCTTATTACAGTTTCAGAAAAGTAGTGGAAAGGTTTTTACCAATCTTACCTATAAGATTGGTGCTGCGATTTCAATTAAGAACTGACAAGTGGATACAAAAAGTAAAATGTCATACCTATATTATACATGGCACAAAAGATCTTTTAATACCAATTTCACACAGCGAAAAACTTCAAAAGATCAATCCAAGAATGATCACATTGATCCGCATTCATGGCGGGCATCATAACGATCTTGCTTCTTTTGACGAGTACCACAATTTTGTCCGGGATATTTTGAAATACTGATCCTGGCACAGCGAAATTTTCCCATTGTTAAGGAATCTATAATTAACAGCCATTAGAGTTACATGGATTATCGTTTGAACGTATTACTTGAAAATGGAGGTTATATGAGAAAAATCTACACGTTAATTATTCTTGGATTTGTCTTATTAATTGCCGGTTGTAAAACGGCTTCTAAACTTTACGACAAAGGAAATTATGATGAAGCTGTTCAACTAGCTGTAAAAAAGCTGCAGAAAAAACCAGATGGTGAAATGAGAGCATTACTTCAAAGTGCTTATCAATATGCAGTGAACGATCATGAGACTCGTATTCGTCAACTAAGTGATAACACAAACGACCTGAAGTGGGAATGTATCTATTCAGAATATGCTTCATTGCAAAGATTATATGAAGCGATCCATCGTTCTCCTGAAGCATTAGGGATCGTTGATCCTGCAGATTATTCGTCTTACCTCCACACTTATGCCGATAAAGCCGCTGATACAAGATTTCAGCGTGGCATGATGTGGATAGATAAAAACGATAAACAGAGTTTTAGAAATGCTTACAGTGAATTTGAAGCGGCACTACAATACAGACCGGGCGATCTTACTTTTATTGAAAGAAGAAATGAAGCCTATGAAAATGCAGTGGTCAATGTGGTGGTAATGCCACTGGAAAATGACCGTTATAGATTTAGTTCTTACAACAATTATGATGTTACAAATTTTGAAAATGACCTGTTGCGCCAGTTGCAACGTAATACAGGCAACCAGTTTGTGAAATTCTATAGTTCATGGGATGCAAATACCCGTAACATACAGGCTGACCAGTTTATTGATTTTCGTTTCAGCACTTTTGATCTTGGCAGAACAAGAGATGAAAGAAGCACAAGAGAGGTTTCAAAGGATATCGTCGTAAAAGAAACAGTTTATCATCCTGATTCAATCGTAAAAGAATATAAAAAAGTATTTGCAAAAATTACGACCACAAAAAGAACGATGTTATCTGAAGGTAACCTGCAGATAAATGTCCGTGATGCAAGTGGTCGTTGGTTGTGGAGTGATGATGTTCGCGGAAATCATAGCTGGTGTACAGAATTTTCAACTTATACTGGTGATGAAAGAGCTTTAAGTGAAAGCGATAAGCAAGTTGTAAACCGCAGACAAGATCACCCACCTGCTGAAGATGAAATAACAAGGTGTATAATAAATGAAATAAACAGCAATATGCCTGGTAGAGTAAGAAATTATTTTAGTCACTTATAGGGTTCAATATAGGTTTAATGGAAGGGCATGATTCGTTCATGTCCTTTTTTGTCTTCATCTTTGCCGGTAATGAAGATCAATTATAAAAAAGCCTGGAAATGGTTTAAGATTCTTGCCATTGTTTATGTTCTCGGAGGCGTTGCACTTTACTTTTTGCAGGACTATGTTCTTTTCCACCCGGTAACATTGAAAAGAGATCATAATTATAATTTTCCTGGAAAATATAAGGACATCAATATTCCTATTACCGGAAATTCCAATTTGAATATTGTTCAATTTTTTTCTACCGATACAATCACAAAAGGAGTGGTTCTATATTTTCATGGAAATAAAAAAAACATTTCCTGGTATGCTAAATATTCTCCTTACTTCACAAAACATGGATACGAAGTTTGGTTGATTGATTATCCAGGATTTGGAAAAAGTACCGGTAAACTCACCGAACAAACTTTATATGATTGGGCAAATTATATGTACAAGTTTGCCCGTACAAGATTCAGTGCTGACAGTATTATTATTTATGGAAAAAGTATGGGTACCGGCATTGCTACCCATCTTGCTTCTATACAACCTTGCAAAAATCTGATCCTTGAAACTCCTTATTATGATTATCCTTCCGTTATATGGCATTATCTCCCTATTTATCCAATTGAATGGATGTTACACTATAAGATCCCTACTCATGATTATATTGAAAAAGTAACAGCCCCAATCACCATTTTCGAGGGGACAGATGACAGGCTGGTAACATACAATAATGCAAAAAGATTAAAGTCATTTTTAAAAAAAAACGGATGAATTCATAACAGTTGAAGGCGGCAGCCACAATGATCTTTATAAGTTTAAAGAAACGATCGAGAAATTAGATTCTTTGTTAAGGGAGTAACCTGAACGTGGTATTTTTCAGGGTTACGCATCCTCCTAATTTTGGAAATATGAAATACTTTATATTAATGATGTTTTTTGTGGCCTCCCTAAAAGCAACTTCACAAAAATCTCATTCTGAGATATTAAACATGACAAAAGAGATCAAGATAATCGACAGGCTATATCTTGATTTGACTAATCTTGATAAAAAAGAAATTGATCAGGCAACAGCTTGTAAACTTTTCAAAAGGATGTATGGTAACAATGGTTCTTTACCAGGCAACACTAAATATTATATAGCTGGAAAAATAACCAGGAACCCAGATTTTGATCTGCTATTTCTTTACGCGGAGGAAAATAAAACTGAGAGTGTTACAAATTTCAACTTGTCGCTATTAACAACAAGAAAAGATGGATCATATGTTTCGGTATTAGATGCTGCTTCAAACATTTATTATGTTCGCAAGAACAAAACTGAATTCCACAAGACTCGTTCTTATTTATACAGCGATCTTCAAATAAGACAAGAGAACGAAATATCCACTCCTGACAGAAAGTATGAAATGGAATACAAGATCAATGACTATGGAGTTTTTGTGTTTTATCCGAATTAGGCAAAGAACTGATGTAATTCATCATTCTTCCAGGGTTGCTTTATTATTCCCAACTTTTAATTTATAACCAACGCCTATCTTCAAGGCATAGTTTTCTTTTCCATGACTTACAGGGAAATCAAAACAAACAGGATAATCATATTCGGCAACTGCATCACGAATGATTTCATGAACTGTTTGCCCAAAAGGCCTTTCTGTATCTTTCATCTCCGTAAATCCGCCAACAATAAGTCCAGCTAGTTTGTCTAGTTTCCCACTACGTTTTAACTGGTACATCATCCTATCAACATTATATAAGTATTCACCTACGTCTTCAATAAAAAGAATTCTGCCTTTTGTTTTGATATCTGATTCTGTTCCTACAAGATGAGCCAGCAATGCAAGGTTTCCACCAACTAACTCTCCGATCCCCTCTCCTTTTTTATTGAACTCGTGTTTTTTGCATTGATACTTTATTTTTTTCCCTTCCAACGCATGCAATAGCGATCGCACAAATTCATTTTTAAATCCATCTTCATTAAATGCATTTGCCATTGGTGCATGCAATGTCGAGATAGAATAATTACGATAAATATGCGAATGAAGAATTGTCACATCACTAAACCCAATTACCCATTTCGGGTTCTTTTTAAAATTTGTAAAATCTATTTTATCAATAATACGGCTAAGACCATAGCCGCCTCTTGCGCATAAAATGGCTTTTACGTTTTCATCATCCAGCATATGCTGAAAATCTTCTATTCTTTCTTCATCCGTTCCTGAAAAATAATGATACTGCTGCCCGATGGTTGTTCCTACCTTAGTAGTAAAACCCCAGTCTTCATTTATTATACGAATACATTCTGAAACTTTTTCCACCAGCATAAAACCGGATGGGCAAACTAGTCCTATCGTATCTCCTTTTTGTAAATAGGGAGGAATCTTGATCATTGTTAAATTGTTATATTGTTAAATTGGTAAATTGTTATGCTACTTAAAATTCAATTTGTCCATTAAATCTCTTTTAAAATAACATTGTCCGGAGAAACATCTAGCCGGTGTCGAATCCCGCACTTCAATGCATAATTGTTTTTCTGATGACCGACTGGAAAATCAAAACAAACAGGATAATGATAAGCTTTTACTTTTTCTAATACAACATCCTGCAACGATTTTCCGAAATCATCTGAATCTTCATCTACCTTAATTTTAAATCCTCCAACGATCAATCCTTTTAACTGAGACAATTTCCCGGTACGTCTTAAATTCCAAAACATTCGGTCAACGCTATACATGTATTCCCCTGTATCTTCTACAAATAAGATCTTTCCCGCAGTATTGATATCCGATCTTGTACCAGCCAATGTTTCCAGCATTTTTAAATTACCTCCAATTAAAACACCATCCGCAGTTCCCAATTTATTTTGCTGATTTGAAATAGCACTGTATTTCATTTTCTTTCCACTTAATGCCAGTTGAATAGATTCAATGGTTTCTATTTGCATAGGTTCTGCTAAACTCCAGTCATCAGGAAAACTGTTGCACATTTTAGAATGGATGGAAGCAATACCAAAATTTTTATTGAGATGAGAGTGAAAAACGGTGATATCGCTAAAACCAATGATCCATTTAGGTTTTAGTTTAAATTTTTCCCAGTTTAGTTTATCTATAATGCGAACTACGCCATAACCACCCCTGGCACACATAATGGCTTTTACTTTCGGATCATCCAGCATTTGCTGAAAATCCGTTGTTCTTTCTTCATCCGTTCCGCCAAATGTAAAATCTCTTTTATCGATCGTTTCCCCGATCCGGATCTTATAACCCCAGCTTTCCATTTTTTGTACTGCAGATCGAATTTCCCCGGTAGTAATATAACCGGCCGGTGCAGTGATGCCAATAAGATCGCCGGCTTTTAAAAAAACAGGAGATACTAATAAGGTTTCATCTTCGGAAGCTGAAATTTTTGGAATAGCAGGCAAATAAGAAGCAGTTAAGGCCCCGATGGAAGATCGAATAAAACTCTTTCTCTTCATGGTTTAAAGTTATCAGTTTTGTGGCAGTTGAAAGATTTTGCAGACGAATAGATGAAGTTCGTCGCATCATTTTCAGTATTCATAAAAATAAAGGGCTTTACTCATTAACTTGCCGGCATGGCTTCCTGGTATTCAAAAAAATGGGTAAATGTATTGCTGCATGCCGCCGCATGGTTCTTTTTATTTTCATTGCCTTTTCTATTACGGCCTTCGATGAATAATCCAAAGCCATCAACAGAAGAGCAACATTCGGCAACAATTATTCTGCGATATATACTGAACGATCTTTTTTATATAGGGTTCTTTTATCTGAATGCCGGTCTTCTGATACCTAAATTCATTTACAGAAGAAAATATAAAGAATATACAGGTGCCATTGCTGCTTCATTTATTTTATTATTGTTTCTGGGATGGCTACTTATTTCCGGAACAATGGATCAGCGGGGTTTTAATTTAAGCGGACATATTTTATTTAATTTCTTTTTCTTCCTTTTCTTTTTTGCCGGAAGCACTGCATACAAACTGACAATCGATCGTGCCCGTGCAGATCGTTTTGCCAGGGAAAAACAAACCGAAAATCTCAAAACAGAATTATCACTATTGCGTTCTCAGGCAAGTCCGCATTTCATGTTCAATGTGCTGAATAATATGGTTGCATTGGCAAGAAAAAAGTCGGACCTCCTTGAACCGTCCTTATTAAAATTCTCTTCCCTGATGCGTTATATGCTTTATGAAGCGGATGAAGAAAAGGTATTGCTCGAAAAAGAAATTGAATATCTCCATAGTTATATTGATCTGCAGCAACAACGTTTTGGAAAAAATGTACAGGTAAAAGTTGATCTTGAAGCCGTAGATGGTAATTACGAAATAGAACCGATGCTCCTGATCCCTTTTGTTGAAAATGCTTTTAAACATGGTACAGGAATGATCGAGGATGCAATGATATGCATTGAATTAAAAGCAGAAAAAGGGCTGATAAATTTTACAGTTCAGAATAAATTTTCTCCTGCGTCAATTGAGATAAAAGATAAAACCTCTGGTATTGGTCTTACTAATGTAAAAAGAAGATTAAATTTATTATACGGGAACAAACATAAATTGGTCATCTCCCAAAAAGGTAGCTGGTTCAATGTTTCACTTCAATTAAACTTATCCTAATGCTTCGTTGTATCGCTGTTGATGATGAACCACTGGCGCTGGAACTGCTGGAAGATAATATCAGCAAAGTGCCTTACCTCCAATTAGTGGCTACATGCAATAATGCGATGGAAGCAATGAAGATACTGCAGCAGGAAAGTGTTGATCTTATTTTTTTAGATATACAAATGCCGGGACTCACCGGGCTACAGTTTATTCAAAGCATGACAGAAAAACCGATGATCATCCTCATCACTGCTTATGAAAAATATGCACTTGAAGGTTTTAATCTTGATGTGACAGATTACCTGGTAAAACCGGTTTCATTGGATCGGTTTGTAAAAGCCTGTAACAAGGCAAAAGAACTCTACGAGTTAAAAAACCGAACGAATAAAGAAGCACCTTCAAATCCTGATTATTTTTTTGTGAATGTTGATTACAGCCTGTTAAAGGTCAACTTCAATGATATTAAGTATATAGAAGGGCTGAAAGATTATATAAAGATCCATTTAAAAAGTACCCCCCGGGCCATTATTACCCGAATGGCAATGAAGACAATTGAAGAAGAATTACCTGTAACTAAATTTTTGCGGATACATAAATCCTATATCATATCGTTGGAACATATTACGGCGATCAGGAAAAATTCTGTTTTTATCGATGAAATGGAACTCCCCGTCGGTGAGAATTTTAGGGGAGCTGTTCTTAATTTAACAGGCCGACAGGATTAATTGGATAAAATTTTGACTAACCACAGTTTTGACGCAACTTTTTTGGATTTTGTCGCATCAAACGTGGATTACAAATGAAATGAATACTTTTGGTGTCCCTTTCAAAAAAAAACAAATTAAAAATTTAAAAATGAAAATGATAAAAACTCTCATGGTTGGCGCCACAGTGTTATTAGCAACTGCTGCCCAATCACAAACTGTTGATGAGATCATCAGCAAACATGTGGAAGCAATTGGCGGAAAAGAAAAACTCAGCCAGGTAAAATCTCTTTATACTGAAAATTCAGTAGATGTAATGGGCAATTCAGCTCCGCAAAAAGAGTACCTCGTAGAAGGAAAGGGATATAAAAGTGAATTAGATTTTAACGGAACAAGTATTGTACAATGCGTTAATGATAAAGGTGCCTGGATGGTGAACCCAATGGCTGGTGGTACTGATGCCCAGGCCCTGCCCGATGCTGCTTATAAATCCAGTAAACCGCAAATATTTCTTGGCGGCGCATTGATCGATTATGCAGCAAAAGGTTATAAAGCCGAGTTGATGGGAAAAGATGGCGGAAACTTTAAAATAAAAGTATCCGGTGATGGAAATGAGACTTATTACTTTATTGATCCTACAAGTTATTATTTGACGAAGAGCATTATTAAAAGTGAAGTAATGGGTCAAACTGTAGATGTGACTACAACTTATTCCGACTTTAAGAAAACCGACTTTGGAATTGTTTTACCATACGCTAAAAACATTGATATGGGCATGTTCCAATTAGCACAAAAAACCGAAAAAGTCGAAGTTAATAAGGCAATTGACCTTAAGATCTTCGAAATTCCTAAATAAACAATTGTTAGTTTAAATTCTTGTTGCGGGTACCAATGGTACCCGTTTTTTTTCCATTAATCCAGCATAAGAAAATTCGTCGCTACATTTTACCTGCTTGTCTCATTTGAACCTCTCGAAAGCAGCCCGGTTATAGCTTTGCGTCTGATTTATTAAATTATAATCAACACATGAAAAAGATCGCTTTACTAACAGCTTTGATGATAATTATTGGGATGGGAATACAAGCCCAGTTTCCCGGTGGAAATGCAAAAGGTCAAAAGCCACCAGATATGGGTCATGTTTATGGAAAAATTACGGATAGTACTGGTGTTGCTATAAACGGAGCATCCGTTCTTTTACTTCAAAGCAAGTTTGACACTATTACTAAAAAAAGAAAAGATGTGTTGCTCAAAGGAGTAACAACTAAAAGTAATGGTGAATTCAGTTTTACAGATCTTCCAATGTTTGGCCAGATGAAACTGAAAATCTCTGCTACTGGTTATAAACCTGTTGAGCAAACCGTCGCATTTCAAATGAAGATGGATGCAAATGCACCCAAACCAAATTCTTCAGACCCGTCGCAGGCAATGGCGGCTATGAGCAGTATGCTAAATGCTTTTGATAAAGATCTTGGAAATATAAAATTGAATGTTGACGCAAAGCAATTGGAAGGTGTAACAGTAGTTGCAAATAAGCCAACTATGAAACTCGATATAGATAAAAAAGTTTTTAATGTAGAAAAAAATATTGTGAGTGCAGGTGGAACGGCGGTAGATGTAATGCGCAATGTACCTTCTGTGCAAGTGGATATTGATGGAAATGTAACTTTAAGAAATGCCGCTCCACAATTATATATTGATGGCCGCCCAACCACACTTACACTTGACCAGATCCCTGCTGATGCAATTGAAAGTGTTGAAGTGATCACAAATCCTTCTGCTAAATATGATGCATCAGGTGGTACAGCCGGTATTCTTAATATCGTTTTAAAGAAAAATAAAAAGAATGGTTTTAATGGCAACCTGCGTGCCGGTGTTGATAAACGTGGTGCAATGAATGGTGGTGGCGATTTCAATCTTCGTCAGAATAAAATAAACTTTTCAGCAAGTGGAATGGTCAATCAAAACAAATCAAGAACGACTGGTACTACTGACAGGATCAATTTGTATGATAATCCGCTAACTACAGTTCGCCAGGAAAATAATAATAAAACTTCAGGCCAGTTTGTTTTTGGTCGCATTGGTATGGATTATTTTGTAACAAACCGTACTACCTTATCCGCAGGAGCTATTAAAGTAAACGGCGAATTTGATCCCAAA
>VBAS01000328.1 GCA_005882975.1 Bacteroidota bacterium
TAAAAGGAACAATAACGAGATGATCGATACCGAGTCCGGATAACACTTCAATTTTTTCTTCCAATGTGTTTATCAATCGTACGCCAAGTATTGCTGAGGAAATAACTTTCCGGGGATGGGGATGAAAAGTGATGATCACAGATTCACCATTTACTTTTATGGCTTCCACCTTTAACCTATTTATGATCTGCCGGTGACCGACATGAACACCATCAAAAGTTCCAATTGTGACTACTGCATTATTAAAAACTGGTAGATTATCAATATCCCTGTGTACCTGCATAGATGCAAAATAAATGTTCAGTGTTCAATTAGCAATACTCTTTGTTCAAGTATTTTTGCGGCACAATACAATTCATGAGTCTATATTCAAAAAGAGGAGTTTCTGCGCAAAAGGAAGAAGTTCATGCTGCCACCAGGAACCTTGATAAAGGACTTTATCCAAAAGCATTTTGCAAAATTTATCCCGATGTTCTTTGTGGAGATGATCAATGGGTAAACGTTATGCATGCGGATGGCGCTGGTACAAAATCGATACTTGCTTATTTATACTGGAAAGAGACCGGTGATGTTTCAGTTTGGAAAGGGATTGCACAAGATGCCATCGTAATGAATCTTGATGATCTTCTTTGTGTAGGCATTTATGATAATTTACTTTTTTCTTCTACCATTGATAGAAATAAAAATGTGATTCCTGCTGAAGTGCTGGAAGCAGTAATAAGCGGAACACAGGAGTTTTTTGATATGATGAAAAGTGTTGGCGTCAATATTACTTATATGGGTGGCGAGACAGCAGATGTTGGTGATGTTGTAAGAACAATTGCTGTAAATGGTACCATGACCTCAAGATGGCCTAAATCAAAATTGATCACAAATGAAAAAATAAAAGCGGGCAACGTAATTGTCGGGCTTGCTGGTTTTGGAAAAGCTGATTATGAAAATTCATATAATAGTGGTATTGCAAGCAATGGACTTACCAGCGCAAGACATGACATGCTACAAAAAAATTATGCAGAAGATTATCGTGAATCATTTGATAACTCTCTCGATGAATCTGTTGTGTATATTGGTCCGCACAGGCTCAGAGAGAATATTCAATATTCCCTACGTAACGAACAATTATCGGCTACAGTTGGAGAATTACTTCTAAGTCCTACAAGAACTTTTGCACCAATTCTAAAAGAATTATTGGAAGACCATTTTGAAAAGATCAATGGCCTGATCCATTGCAGTGGTGGCGGACAAACAAAATGTTTGAAGTATGTTCCGGATAATGTTCGGGTCATAAAAGATAATCTATTTGAACCGCCAATTATTTTTAAACTAATTCAGCAGGCAAGCGGATCTGATGATAAAGAAATGTACCAGGTCTTTAATATGGGTACAAGGTTAGAAATTTATACCAACGAAAAAGATGCCGCTACGATCATCTCTATTGCAAAAAAATTTGGCGTCGATGCGCAGGTTATCGGCAGGGTAGAGGAAAGTGTGAACAAAGAGTTGGTGATAAAAAAGCATAAAAACGAAATTGTTTTCATATAAAATCGTCTTCTTTAACTTATTTTGCAACAAATCCGTTTAGATGGCTGATAATATAATTGACCTAAGGCATGTAAATATTTACCAGAGTGGAAGTCCGATCTTACAAGATGTAAATTTAACGGTAAGAAAAGGCGAGTTTGTATATCTCGTTGGTAAAACGGGTACGGGTAAATCCAGTTTATTAAAAACAATGTATGGTGAATTACAATTGACAGAAGGCGAAGGCACCGTGAATGGCTTTGACCTGAGAAAACTGGATTGGAAAAAAGTTCCCTATCTGCGCCGCACACTTGGTGTGGTCTTCCAGGATTTTCAATTACTGACTGATAGAAACGTAAACGAAAATCTTCGGTTTGTTCTTACCGCAACAGGTTGGACAGATAAAAAACTGATGGATGAAAAAATATCTGATGTACTGGACAAAGTAGGCCTGAGGGCCAAAGGTTTTAAAATGCCTTTTGAGCTGAGTGGCGGTGAACAACAAAGAGTAGATGTTGCAAGAGCCTTACTTAATTCTCCTAAATTAATACTTGCGGATGAGCCGACGGGAAATCTTGATCCAGAAACATCTGATGAGATCATGAGTCTTTTATTTCATATTGCAAAAGATTTTGGTACAACTGTAGTAATGGCAACACATGATTATATCGTTGTACAAAAATTTCCGGCACGAATGATAAGAACCGAAAGGGGAAGAATGATCGACAATGCTACCATATCAATTGAATAAGCTTCTGAGCATTTGCTTTATTATTAAAAATATTTCCCAATAATTTTTTTCTTAAGTTGATCTCCTCTTCGCCAAAAGGGTGATGATAGAGCTGAGTTATAATTGATGCGATGGCCATACTTGTAGTACCAATATGACAAGCATCCTCTAACCCCGAACCTTCAACAGCTTCATCATTTACTACACAATGACGACCATTATAAAGTGCATTTATCAATATTAGTTTAATGCCTGTCTTATTAAAAGAAGGTAGTACATGAATTTGTGCTTTAGCGATCAGGTCGTCCAATTCCACATTAGAAGGATTGCTAACGAGAGATACATTCTTATTTTTTCCAACCTTTTTAATTAAACGCTTTGATGGGTCTTTTCCAGCTATGATAAATGGGATCTTTGTTAATGAAAAAACTTTTTCAAGCAACCATAAAGCTGCCTTTTCATTTTCTGCCACGGATAAATTACCGTGATAAAGACAGTACATGCCAATGTTTTCAAGACTATTTACCTGGGAATATGGAATAAATACAGGCAAGAATGTTGTTAAGCTTTTGTCTAATTCATCCCTGTAAAAGATTGCATCATTATTAGAAACAGCGATCACCGGCACTTCTTCAGGTAATTTTTTTTCGTACTGTCGCAGGAACATGCTCTCATTTAAAAAGTATATCTTTTTAAAAAGATTCATTTCACTTTGAAATAACTGGCTGTAATAAAAGAACTCAACATTATGAAGTCTTAAAAAGATCTTCCTTCCAGTAAGAAGCAACGGCCTTAAAAAAGCAGTGCAGTGAATTCCTTCCATTAAAATGGGATGATCATCTTTTAGTAAGTTTTCAAGCAATAACGGGTTTTCTCTAGATCTTACTATAAAAGGTTTAGTAATAGATATGCTTTTCCATTTGGACAGCCTTTTATAATAAATTACTTCATCGCAATATTTATTTAATTCATCTTGCCTACCTCTTCCATATTCAAAACAATGAAGCTTGATCTTGACACCTTCTTCATGTAATGCCTTGATCTTGTAAAAAAGATCTACCACGCCACCATAATCGGCAGGCCATGGCACATCATGACAAATAATATGAAGCGTCTTATCGTTATTCATTGAATAATTCTTCGTAGAAATTCAGCAACTTATCCTTTTCCTTTTGCCAATTCAATT
>VBAS01000329.1:0-4766 GCA_005882975.1 Bacteroidota bacterium
AAACGACCAATGATCTCGTTGGCATCATTGGCTTCTTTGAATTTCTCCAAAAACTCGGTAGCGCCGGAGAAAGCCACCTGGTTGATGTATTTTTTTATTTCGTCGGCTGTCATGCCGATGCCGTTGTCGGATACGGTGATCGTCTTTGCAGTTGCATCAACGGCCACTTTCACTTTCAGCTCACCCAGCTCCTGGTTATAATGACCCAGCGAAGCCAGTCTTTTTATTTTCTGCGAGGCATCAACGGCATTGCTTAAAAGCTCCCGCAAAAAGATCTCATGATCGGAGTAGAGAAATTTTTTAATGATCGGGAATATGTTCTCGGTATTGATGGATATGCTTCCTTTTTCCTGCACCATGGTTATTTCAGTTAATAGTTAAGAGTTATAAGTTAATAGTTAAGCATTGGTCATGTGCCTTGATTCTTGTGCCTTGAACCTTATGCTTTGGGCTGCAATATTACAAGCCTTATTCCAATGGAGTGAAATTTGCCAGATTGACAGCGGGATTTTTTATGTACTCGGCTTTTCGGCTACTATTTAGCGTCTGTTGCGTCGCACTCTTGTACTTTCGGGAATTCTATTCAACAATTGAGGAACATTCTCACAAAATCTAATTGCGGATAAGATTCATCACCAGCTTTATCATGATCTCTTTATCATCAGGATTACTTTGTGCAACAAGCAAAGCCAGCGCTACCAAAGCGTTATCGTTTATTTTCAGTTCACCTGATTTTTTAAACCGGTGTTTATTTTTTTCCAAAAACCACACAAACAGAAATGCACCGATTCTTTTATTGCCATCGGTGAAAGGATGATTTTTAATAACGAAGTACAGCAGATGTGCCGCCTGCTCTTCAATACTTTTATACAGGTATTCGCCATCAAAAGTTTGCACTACAGAGTTCAGTGTGCTTTCAAAACCACGATCCCTTTCATTGCCGAACAGTGCAGATGCTTCTTTCTTTTTTATCAATTGTTTTTTCAGTTCTGTAATTGCTTTTATCGCTTCGCTGTATTCAATTTCATAGGTAATATTTTCATTCAGCTTTTCATCGGGCAGGTTATTACTGTCAAACTGGTTTAATAAAATAAAACTGTGTGTGTAGTTAGTAATAATTTCCAGCAGGCCCTTTGCTTCAGTTATGTTCAGTTGTCCGGAATTACCGGACTGCTTAATGAGTTTTACAGCCCGTTCCAACTCGTGCATATTTTGCGCAACCTGCTGAATCCTTTTTTCATTTAGTGAATATCCTTTTACCAAATAATCTTTCAACCGTTGGGTGGCCCACTGGCGGAACTGGGTACCACGTTTGGATTTTACCCGGTAACCGACGGAGATAATGACATCAAGATTATACAGATCAACACCTCTGCTTATCAATCTCTTACCTTCTTTTTGAACTATTAAGGATTCCTTAATAGTTGGATTTTTATCAAGCTCTTTTTCTTTATAAATATTACGGATATGCATATTAATATTGGGCACGGTATTCTTAAAAAGCAATGCCATTTGTTTTTGGGTAAGCCAAACTGTTTCTTCTTCAAACTTTACTTCTATTTCAGTTTGCTTATCCTTTGTCTGGTATATTTCTATCTGGTTCATATTTTAAAATTACTGAACTACCGGGGAAAACCCGGCAGTAGGTTCCTATTTGGAACATGCTTAAACCTTTTTTTGAACTTGTCCGATTTTCTTTATAACTGCTACTTTTTGAAGCTCCTTCTCTTCAAAAACATTGAGAATGTGTTCATTCACAGTTGCCCGTGACTTTTCAAACAGCATAGCCATTTGTTCAATCGTAAGCCAAACACTTTCGTTTTCAAGCTGAACAGAAATTTCAATTTTTTCATGCTGGGATTTATATATTTCTATCTGGTTCATGATTAAAAGTAATGAACTGTCAAGTAATCTTTGACAGTTGGCCTTTCACAGCACGACAGTTATAAGGTATTTCCTTAGTACTGATCCTGCGATTGATATAAAATTAATGAACTACCGGGGAAAACCCGGCAGTAGGTTCCTATTTGGAACATGCTTAAACCTTTTTTTGAACTTGTCGGAAAAACCGAATAGTTCGAACTTGTAAGAAATCCTTACATACCGAAACCGGGTTGTCAAGGACTCCTTGACAACTGACTGCCTAAACCTTTGCAATTTTTGCACAAGTTTGGAGGAGCGAACCGACGAATGGGTCGCACTCTTGTACGCTTGGTAATTCTATTCAGCTTTTAATTGAAATATTTCATTGCTACACTTCCTACCCATTTTCCCATGTGAACCGGAACTGCATTGCCAATTAATTTGTATGAACTTCTTTTGTTTTCAAAAACAAAATCATCAGGAAAACCTTGAAGTCTTGCATATTCCCTAATCGAAAATGGTCTTACTCCATATTTCGAGTTTTTATCTTTTACAAGTCGAGTGCTTAAGTCTTTTAAGTCTTTTGAATAATGTGCTACACAAGTTGGCGCTAAAGCATTCGGAATTTCAGGGTCAACTATAATTGGTAAGTCTCTATACTTTCCATTAATCCGTTTTATTACATAGTCAGGCATTTCAACTTCAGGATTCTTTTCTAAAATATCTTTCAATCGAGGGCGATTATTTATTTGGCTTGGAGAACTAATACAAAAATGTTTTCTCGTTCCAATTAGTATTAATCTTTTTCTTCTTTGTGGTAACCAGTTTGCTGCGTCAATAGGACAAAAAACATTTACATAATAATCAGGAAGTTTAGTCATTGCCTCCATCACTACTTTAAACTTTTTCATGCCCGGAACATTTTCAACAATGTACATTTCTGGTTTTTCAATTGCAATGTGTCTAAAGAAATGAAGAAACAAATCATCTCCTGTACGAGTACCATGTATGTCTGCAATAGGAGAATATTTTGTGCATGGATAAGTACCAACTATAATATCAGTTTTTGGTTGTTCTAAAACTGTCTTGCCCTTTATATCAACATTCAAAACCGAATGAGAGAAGTAATGATTGTTTAGTTTCATGCAATCTGTAGCTTCCTTATCCAAATCGAGTGATTGTATTAGTTCCACTCCCGATAACATTATTCCGAGTTCCATTCCGCCGCATCCAGAGAAGTATCCTTTTGCTGTAGGTGTGTACATAATATTACAAATATTACAATAGCTAAAGTTTCAAATACCATTTGACATTAACTGTATGTTTTAAGACACAAATTAGAACAGATATTGCAGATAAAATTTGCTTTTAAGTCACGTCGACTATTCTTTCAAGATCAGATTTGTTCGAGTCCTATTTCTACTAAATAATTGAAAGTGTCATTATAATAATCAGGATGTCGTGTGTGGTCGTTGATATCACCGTCAGGAACAACAATTACCATTCCTTGTCTTGCTCTTGTTAACAAAACTCTATAAGCATTTTTTAAATAAAGCTTTCTTTCCTCTTTATTAATATTATTCCATTTGCTTCCAACAAATGAATGATACTTCCATCCATTTAATGAATATCGAAAGTCTCCATCCCAAGTTACACATGCCCAATCAAGCTCGAGTCCCTGAACTTGGAATTCAGTTGCTACATCTTCTAAATAATAAGAAGATCTTATGTCGTCTTTTTCATCTAAGAACCAATGAATCGGATCCATTGGAGATTTTACATCAATTGCGAATGGCTTAAGTCTTATTGCTTGTGATGAAACAATCATTCCATATCGTTCAGTACCTCTTGCTTTTTCCCTTAACCATTTTTTTGCAGCATCAACACTTCTAGTTAAAACAATTGGATATTTCTCTTTTATCAATCTGTAATTATCTTTTGCATCTTCAATTTTTAAATCAAGTAAGTTTTTTATCAAAAGTGAAAGATGTTCAGCTCTAAATGACCGAAGTGAAACAGATAGATGTAATGCTGAATTTGTAAAAACAAATTCATGGGTTTTCAATAATTCAAGTGCTTTGCCGGCTGCATATTCACTGTCGCTTAACTTGTTTGAAATGTATACTCGCCATTTTGGGAATGCTCGATTTAGCGACTCAATCCATTCACTTATTCCAGCTTCCCCAGTATTAATTTCCTGACCTCCTCCGACTAGACAAATTATTACAGCCCAATCTTGATGCCTATCGAGACATGAGACTAGAAATTCGGGTTCCGAAATATTGAAATTAGGTCTATTTTTTTTGCGTAACATGAAGTTTGCGGTTTGTACATGATCCCATGCTCTTTGAGCTTCATCAAAAATTGCTACATGTTCAAAAGGAGCTCTGTCATCTTTTAAGCTTTCGTCTCGAAAATTGTGAACGTTTTGAATAAACATTTTAACCTCACTCATTATTACACCTTTTCTTACTTTCTTACCTGATTCCTTTTCTCTTTTATATTTATCCCTAGTCAAAGCTTCTCTTAATATTGCCACTAAAGGCCCATTGCCCGATAAAAAGACACTGGTTATATCATTCTTTTTGTCTAAATGCTTTGTTGCAATGTCGAGTCCAACCAAAGTTTTGCCAGCTCCAGGAACTCCTGTTACAAAACAAATTGCTTTTTCATTATTCGCTTTGCTTCTTGATATTATTTCTTTTATGGCATTGCTTGTATCGGTAAGATTAGTAGCTCCAGCATCACTTCTTGAAATTTCAGTAACACTATGGTTATTATATAAAGCCATTGCTGCCTCAATAATTGTTGGTGTAGGTGAGTAGCGACCAGATTCCCATGTTTCATAATTTATTTCCTCACCATCTGCAAATTGCAGAACATTGTTTATTACCTCCTTTAAA
>VBAS01000329.1:4875-8522 GCA_005882975.1 Bacteroidota bacterium
TTGCTTCAGTTGCAATTAAAACAGGAGCGATTAAATGAGCATGACTTGTCTCATGAAAATTTTTCAAATCAAGACAATAGTCTAACACCTGATCGCTTGCACTTAACAAAAATTCTTTCTCTCCTACTTTAAACTCCAAAACAAAAATTACATTTCTAATAATTAGCACCACATCGATTCTTCTTCCCATTCTAGGAATAGAATATTCAAAGAAAATGTAACCCTCATTATTGGATAGAACTTCTTTTAAGATTGAAATTTCTTGAAGCCAAGATTCTTTTTGTGTAAGCTCTAAAGAAAACTCATTATTATGTGCTAAGGTGCCTAAAATTTCTTGCGAAGAATCTTGTAAGAAATTTAAAATTGAATCTGAATAGAAACTGCGTTTCATTATATAATTTTAATAAGGATATTCTAATCATCAGATTTAACGACCAACAATGTTTTGTACATATCTATAAGTACGCTCAGGTCCTCTTCAATTTTTGTCCAGTCCAACTCTTTATTAACATCATAGGTTTTGTAAACATATGACAACCCATATTTGTAAGGCTTTAACCCTCTTTCTCTAAAATATGTATTTATCGTTTTCATGATAGGGGTGACAGGCCATCTTAATTTGGGAATATTTTCTTCACTAATACCGTAAGCCAATATCATTCTGTGATTCTCTTTGAAAAAATAATATACGGGAAAAATACCGTCTGTAGGTGTTTGTTGATTTCCTAAAAAAGTTATCCAAGGAATTTTTGCAGAGTTACCAAATCCAAAGCCAACTTTTAATTGTAAGCCAGAATAAAAAGATGGATAATGATTTGTTGAACGGTCATCATTTTCTACTTGCTCAAAAAAAGTAGTTAAAATTTCTTTGATGTCTTCTTTCATAAATTTTGAAAATTTGGCTCATGTTATAGCTTTTCGTCGCCTTGTCATGCACATCTGTTATAAAGTAAAAATAAGACGTATATAACAATCAAACTCAACGGATTTCGTTTTATCAACTTTGATTTCTATCTTGGCCACTCATTCCGAACCACTATGAACAGCATAATCACCGCTCAACCAACGAAACTCGTTATTGATTCCGAAGCACTCCGAAAAGGCCATGCATTTGAAGATTTTATAGTAACACTTTTTAATGAAAGAAATTTTGTTCTCTTAGAATGGCGTAGTGATAAAACTGCATCAAATGGAGTATATCCTGCAAGCTGTTCATATCCTGATTTAGAATTCAAAAATCGTGGCAAACTAAAACACCGCTTTGCAATAGAATGCAAATGGAGAAATGATTGGAGGGATGGCGGAGTTTATTGGGCCGAGAGATATCAAATTGTCAATTATCTCGATTATCAAAACCAAAATCGTATTCCCGTTCTTGTAGCAATCGGAATAGGTGGGGTGCCATCAAATCCAGATAGACTTTTTATTACTCCTTTGGATCATATCAGTATGTATACTCATGTTTTCGAATCTCACTTGTGTCACTTCAATAGAAATCCAAAACAGCGAATTGATAATGCTGAACAGTTGAAGTTATTTTGATTCTTTAAATCTGAATAGAATTACAGAACGTACAAGAGTGAGACGCAACAGAAGTTCAATAGTAGTAATCCCGTTGGGCAAATAATTCTTCACCATATCAACAACTTCCTTTCATTTCAGGTTCATTCTATTTTTTATGCCCTCTTTTGTTAATTACTTTTAATCCACCCGCCGCTCATACATCTCCATCGCTGAAAAAAGGAAAACAGTTGCTGAATGGATAAGTACCTGTTATCTGCTGACAGGATCACTTTGTATGCAACGGGTCATTATCTGTTCGCTTATATCCTTCGCCCGGCCAATAAATAAAAATCCAGATCAATTGCAGGATATGTTTGATGGTGAAAATATTTTTTATCATTAAACAGTATAGCCATGAAATTTTTTCCTAAAACAATGCCCGGTCTTCTTTTCTTATTGATGATCGCCGGTACTATCAATTCACAGGATAAACAAGATCATACCACTCCCTGGGTATCCGATAAAGGATACTGGAATACCGAAAGCAATATTCATGATCCGCTGGATCATATCATCAGGTTTTATACCAATGATGGCCGGTTGTTTCATACAGAAAAGCTCAGCGGCGTTAAGCTTGATGTCGATAAAAGAAAAACAAAGATGAAACTGAAAAAAGCATTAGAGCAAACGATGGAATTATACAGCAAACAGGAGCCGGCTAAACAAATAAGCGAGTACCTGGTGGCTTATCTTAAATAATATTAGCCGGCTTTTCAACAGCATTTGTTTCCATTCGTCGCCGGAAAACAACCATACGACGATTTTATTAATTCTTATAGAAGGGTGTTGCTGCACCCTTTGTAATTTCAATAAGCCATGGATCAACAGCAATTCATTTTTTCTGATGAATACAAATACCGCCTGCGCCGCCACCTGTTATTTTGGTTATGTTGGTGGATCTTCTTTGGCATTCTTTATTCTTATACAGCCAAGGTAAGTTTGTTACCCAATTTTGAGCGACTTCCCTTTGCGATGGTAGATGCGCTGGTATTCCTTATACCACATATGTTCCTTTCCTACTCGCTGATGTATTATGTGATCCCAAAATTTGTTTTCAGCGGCAGGTACTTTAAAGCGGGCATACGGGTCCTCTTTTTCTTTTTGGTTACCGCCAGCATATCCGCTTTGATCGGCACTTATCTTTTGCCGCTGATCCGTGTTGCCATCTTTGGAAGAGACTATGACTATATATTCAATCCTACTTACCTTTTGTCGTTGCTGGCTGGATTAAGAGGAGCGATAACTATCGGCGGTCTTGCAGCCGCGATAAAACTGATGAAACACTGGTATGCAAAAGAACAACGCAACCTCCAATTGCAAAAGGAAAATACCGAAGCGGGTTTGCGTTTGCTGAAAGCACAGATCCATCCCCACTTTTTATTTAATACACTCAATAATATTTATTCGTTCACGCAAAACACTTCAGCGGAAGCATCGGGCATGATCACCCGCTTGTCATCACTCTTGCGCTATACACTTTATGAAGGCAATCAACCATTGGTACCGTTGCAGAAAGAATTACAAATGGTGCAGGATTATATCGGGATCGAAAAGATCCGCTACGGCAACCAAATGGAACTGCATATGGATCTGCCGGAAAGAACAACCAATTATTATATCGCCCCTTTATTATTGCTGCCACTGGTTGAAAATTGTTTTAAACATGGCACCAGTCAAATGCTGGAACAACCCTGGGTGCACCTGCAGGCAATCATTGTGAATGACCAACTGCATGTAAAATTGCTCAATGGAAAAGTAAATGAAGAGACAACTGGTATACCCGGTCCGGGTATCGGCATCAGGAATGTGAAAGAGCGTCTGTCATTACTCTATCCCGGTAAACATGAACTTCATATCACCAGCGAAGAAGAAGTATTTATTGTGAATCTTAAAGTTGAGTTAGTAGAAAAAAAAGATGTGTTGATCAAAAGAGATAAACCAGCTTATGCATGATAGTAAACCAATAAAATGTTTGTTAGTCGATGATGAACCGCCGGCACGTGAAATATTGCGGCGCTATATTGATGATATCGCCACCATGGAACTAGCCGCAGAATGTTCAAATGCCTTACAGGCATTTACTG
>VBAS01000015.1:0-7759 GCA_005882975.1 Bacteroidota bacterium
TGATGATGTGTTATATAAATAAAGAACAGTTTTTATTAATCGCCTTATCGCAGGCATTTGTCAATACAAGTATTAAATCCATCGATTCTACTCTCTCGCAAAAAATAAAGGTGCACTGGAAAATTAGATGAGGTGCAATTTGAATGCTAAAAGAACTTCCTTCTCTTGCACATTCTGATCCGGAAAAGAGCATAAATTTTTTATTATAAGTTATTGTCAATTATTAAAATAATCAAAGAAACTATGTAATTTTTGCCCTCTTTTTTGCAATCGGTTGCATTGAGGTTTATAGCGAATACACAGCTAGTTATAGTTTCCAAACAGTCGTTTGCCTTAAAAAATATATGTAATCGGTTGCATTTATCTAAAAATCTCATATATTCGTTACGACAATTTTTTAATTCGACTGCTTATATCCTCAAACCAATTTTAAAACTGCTTGTATTATGAAAAGAAAAAATCGACTACTTGTCGCACTGACAAGACACGCAATCATTCCTGCATTTTTCCTCTTATTAGGTTTCAACACTTTTGCTCAAAGAACAATTACGGGAAAGGTTACCGGCCCGGATAGCAAACCGGTTGTTGGCGCATCCGTAATTGTAAAAGGAACAACCGTTGGAACCACTACTAATGATCAGGGAGCATTTTCAATTGCCGTTCCCGCGAATCGTGATGTGCTTATTATTACCTACATAGAATATGAGGTAAATGAGGTCGCCATTACAGGAAATACTGTTAATGTTTCAATGAAAGAAAAAGACATTACCCAAAATGAAGTGGTCGTTGTGGGTTATGGAACCCAAAGACGAACCAATGTTACGGGTGCCGTTTCCAGTGTTAGTAGTAAAACCATAAACGAATATCCGGTTCTTAGTGTTGCCCAGGCATTACAAGGCCGTGTTCCGGGTGTAACTGTTACCAATAATGGAAGCCCCGGCACTGACGCCATTGTTCGTATCAGGGGTATCAGTTCTATCAGCTTTGCATCAGATCCATTATATGTAGTTGATGGTTTCCCAACAGGAAATCTGTCTACTATTGATACAAGGGACATTGAGACTGTTGACGTTTTGAAAGATGCCTCTGCTGCTGCTATTTATGGTTCAAGAGCTACAAGTGGTGTAATTATGATCACAACAAAGAAAGGCAGTAGAAGAGCTAATAAGTTCAGTGTAAATCTTGATTCATATTATGGCGGCTCGGAAGTAACTGAGAGGCTTGACCTGTTAAACACAGAACAATTTAAACAATATGCCATTGCTTACAGAGGCAGCCAGGTACCCAGACTTTTACCTCCTTCTATTAATGAACCTATTTATACAGGAGCTACTCAAACATACGGCCAAACAAATACTAATTGGCAAGATGAATATTTTCAAAAAGGAAATATGACTCAGACCCATATTGGAATGAGTGGTGGAAATGATGTATCACGGTTTTATGCTTCAGCTGGATTCATGGATCAGGAAGGAACCACACCTAGTACAGACTATCGGCGTTATAATTTTCGGATCAACTCAGATCATGTGATCAGTAAGATCTTCACTTTTGGTGAGAATTTATATACAGCATACGGATCGCAGGGTTATGATGCTAATGAAAACGGTTCAAGAACTAATTTAGTAAATGTGGTGAGAATAATGCCGCATATGCCAGTCTATGATCCTACTTCGAATGGTGGATACAGGGGAGTGGATGCTACCAAAGATGGCGGCGACCCTACAAATCCTCTGGAAGATGCGGAATTAAAAAACCCTGCTAAAAGAACAACTGTAAAGGTGCTTGGAACGGCTTACCTGGAATTGAATTTTACAAAATGGTTGAAATTCCGCTCAACTTTTGGGATCGATTATGCTGATGGTCTGGCATATCGTTTTCAACCTATTTTCAATGATAAAGGAGCAATAGCCGGGTCAAGTGCTACACAAGCTACTATCACTAATAACCGCAACATTTCTACGGTAAGGTTATTTACTGAGCAACTTACATTCGACAGGACCTTTGGTGATCATCATATTAATGCACTTGCTGTTTATGAGTTGCAGGAGCAAAATATTAAACAAGAAAATGCAAGTGGGAATCAGCCGTCTAATGATCTCAAAACATTAAACAATGCTACTAACATATCTGCGCAAACTCTTATTTTTAAGAATGCCATTATATCATATGTTGGCCGCGTGGGTTATGATTTTAAAGGCAAATATTTATTAAGTGCTGCTATTCGTCGTGATGGTCTTTCTGTATGGGCGCCCGGTAAGAAATGGGCAAATTTCCCTTCAGCTTCTGTTGGATGGAGAATTGACCAGGAAGATTTCATGAAAAGTATGGAAAAGATATCTGAGTTAAAAGTACGTGCAGGTTATGGTATTACCGGTTTGAATGGAACAGTTTTAGGGTCAACTCCATGGCAAGTTGGTGTAAGTGGTAATAGCACAGCGTATCCTTTTGACAATAATATAACCGGTGGACCTGCTTCCTCTATTCAAAGTTTAGGAAACCAGGACCTGGAGTGGGAAAAAACAAAACAATTAAATTTTGGTGTAGACTTAGGTTTGTTAAAAAACAAGATCACTTTAACTGCTGAATATTATCAGCGTAAAACTGACAATTTGATTTTAGCTGTTCCTCTTCCCCCCACAATGGGATTTCTTAATAGTTCAGTGAATCAAAATGTTGCCGCAATGGAAAATAATGGCTTTGAATTTCAATTGGGATATAACGATAGGGAAGGCGATTTTAAATGGAACGCCAGCGCCAATTTTAGTTTTGTCACCAATCAAGTAACAAAGCTGGCTGATGGAGTTACTAATATTGAAAGAGGAGGAGACCAGGATTTTGGAACATACAATATTACCAATACAGCGGCAGGACATTCTGTTCAGTCTTACTTTGGTTGGGAAGTAGCAGGTATTTTCCAGTCCATAGCAGAGGTTAATTCATCAGCTGCACAAGTTAATCCGACAACTACTCCTTACGATCCTTCAAAACATACCTCTCCCGGAGATATAAAGTTTAAAGATCAAAATAAAGATGGTGTAATTGATTTGAACGATCGGGTTTTTTTAGGTAGTTATATTCCAAAGGTATCTTACGCTTTTAATGGAGGTGTTAACTATAAAAATTTCGATTTTTCTCTTTTCCTCCAGGGCGTGCAGGGTAATAAAATTTTTAATGCTGGTCGTGTTATTACAGAAGGAATGGTTCGGTTTTTTAATGCCGGCACACAGGTTTTAAACGCCTGGACCCCCACTAATACAAACACAACTATTCCACGAGCTGTTTCATCCGATCCAAATCAAAATGCCCGTCCATCTGACCGTTTTCTTGAAGATGGTTCTTACATGCGTTTGAAAAACATATCTCTCGGCTATAACCTTGCGGGAAATTCTTTGCAATCTTTAACTAAAGGAGTGGTAAAAAGTTTCCGTGTTTATGTTTCAGCACAGAATATCCTGACATTTACCAATTATACGGGTTATGATCCGGAAGTTGGTAACAGAACGCCAAATAATTCATTGACTAATGGTATTGACTATTTTAGTTATCCTCAGCCAAAGGCTTTCCAAATCGGAATCCAGGCTGGGTTTTAACATCAAAAATCTAATCAATTCTAAAATCTAGAAATATGAAATTAAATACAAATAAGAAGACGCTTGCAGTTCTCCTGGTTCTTTCCAGTATGGTTGCATGTACTAACAGACTGGATGTTTTGGATGAAAACAATCCAACAACAGAAAGTTATTTTAAGACAGCGCTTGAATTGCAGAATGGAGTAAACGCTATTTATTCTACTTTACGTTCAGCAAATCTTGTTGGTCGGGAATGGTTCTTCACCCACGACATGCGTGGTGGAGAAACTGCTTCGGGCGGATCTCAATTAGAAGCTCCAAGAGCAGAGTTGCTGAAACAATCTTCGCCTGCTCCATCCAATTCAGTAATGACAAGTGTATGGCTTGCTAGCTATCAAATGATAAATAGGGCAAACCTGGTTCTTTCCAAGGCTCCCGGAATTTCAGACAATACAGCACTTAGGGATCGCCTTGTTGGAGAAGCAAAATTTTTAAGAGCATGGGCTTATTTTGAACTGGTTTCTCAGTGGGGTGATGTTCCTGTTTATACAGACCCTATCACTTCTTCTACTGAGTTCAAAGGAAAAACACCTGCTGCTGATATTTATACTCTTATCATAAGTGACGTTACCGATGCAGTTGCAAAATTGCCTGCAAGCTATGGATCTTCTGATAGAGGAAGGGCAACAAAAGGCGCAGCGAATACTTTACTTGGAAAAGTACAAATGCAAAAAGGTGATTACGCTGCTGCAAAAGCTGCTTTACTCCAGGTGTATGGCCAATATTCATTGGTGAATTTTTTATGGAATTTTGATGGTGATATAAAGGAAGACGGTGGTCAACTCATTACGGCTGGTCACGAATTTAATGCCGAGTCTATATTTGAAGTGGTATTTGTTGATAAAGGCGATAATAATTTCAACTGGGGTTACAATGGTGAAGGTTCTACAAGCCCAATGAGTGGTGTACGCAACCAGGAGTATGGAATTACCTGGGGAAACGTAATACCTTCGGACCGTCTTTTGAACGAATTCGAAGCCGGCGATCCCAGATATGCAATGACCATTTATGAAGAGGGTAATCAAATTCTCACGGCTCCTGGTGCAAAGGATAATATCAATAACCCTTCTGTAACACCACTAACTCTTACGGCTGCGGCAATGAATATAGCTACAAGTACAATTTTTCCGCAAGTATAATATTTATGAATACGTGAACTCAGGTTTCCACCCAGGTGGTGTTAACCAACGGGTATATCGTTATGCTGATGTACTGCTGATGTTAGCCGAATGTGAAGCCGAAGTGGGAACTCCTGCACAAGCTGCAACTTATATTAACCAGGTACGTAGTCGTCCAGGTGTAGCTATGCCTGCTGTTACGTTAACTACAAAAAATGATGCTTTAAAAGCAGTAATGCATGAAAGAGCTGTGGAATTGGGTGCCGAAGAACTTGCCAGCATTGATATTTTACGCTGGAGGAAAAAAGGATACTATCCTTCTATTACGACAGATCCGGTACCGGGGCAGACTAGTTTATTCCCAATACCTGCCAGTGAAATTTCTACAAATCCATTGATAAAATAGATTGATAAAATATTTTCTAAATAGAGGCTATTCAATAGCCTCTATTTTTTTGTCAAATTTGTAAGCTAATAATATAATACAGTTCGTTCAATTGATATTCTCATAACTTGCCAATGCATGCATAAGAGTGCTATTTATATTACATTTTTATCACTAATAGCTGTAGCTATTTTTTTTGTTTCATGTGATAATAAAAAGGAAGGCCATTTATTTACACAACTACCTGCCGATGAGTCCGGCATTTATTTTAATAATGAAATTGAAGACAATGACTCTACTAAATCAATTATAAATGAATTTGGGTTTATGGGCGGAGGCGTAGGTATTGGTGATTTTAATAATGATGGATTAAAAGATATTTTTTTTAGTGGGAACCAGGTTAGTTGCCGGCTATACATAAATAAGGGAAAAAATAAGTTTGATGATATAACGCAAACAGCCGGAGTCGGTACTGATGTTTGGTGTACAGGAGTAAGTATTGTTGATATTAATTGTGACGGGTACGATGATATTTATGTTTGTGTTTATGGAAAAAATCTTTTACGCAGAGCAAAGAATCTTTTATTTATCAATCAGCATGATCTTACATTTAAAGAAGAAGCGGAAAGCTATGGCCTTGCAGATACAAGCTACTCAACACAAGCAGTATTTTTTGATTATGACAAAGATGGCGATCTCGATATGTACCTTTCGAATTATTTATTAAACTCTGGCAATGCAAATAATATTGTTCCCCGCGATAGAAGTGGACATTCGCCTGCCAATGACAAATTATACAGGAATAATAGAGATAGTACAAATGCAGGGCATCCGGTTTTTACAGATGTTTCAACACAAGCTGGCATTAAGGATGATGGTTTGGGACTTGGCGTTGTTGTTAGCGATTTTAATAATGACGGATGGCCGGATATCTATGTAGCAAATGATTTTATTTCAAATGATTTGTTGTGGTTGAATAATTGCAATGGAACATTTACAAATTGTATTGACAAGGCGTTCAGGCACCAGAGTTATTCAAGCATGGGAACCGATGCTGCAGATATAAATAATGATGCCTTGCCGGATATTCTTACACTTGATATGCTTCCGGAATACAATGAAAGAAAAAAAACTTCTTTCTCATTTATGAATTATGACCGGTATGAAGCTGAACGTAACATGGGCTATGAGCCGGAGTTTATGCGAAATATGCTTCAGCTAAATATGGGCAGCCGCTTAAGAGGAGATACAAGTATTCCTTTTTTTAGTGAAATAGGCCAGTTGAGTGGGATAGAAGCAACCGATTGGAGTTGGAGTGTGTTGTTAGCAGATTTTAATAATGATGGATGGAAAGATATTCATATAACTAATGGAGTAGGCAGGGATTTTATAAACGGCGATTTCCTGGAATTTAGTAACAGCGTATTCAACAACTCCCAGAGCACTGATGAACAAAAAAAGCTGATCAGGAAAAAACTGTCATCACTCAAACATATTGATCTGCCAAATTATTTATACATCAATAAGCATGATCTAACTTTTTCTGATGAATCGGAAAGCGCAGGCATAAACGAACCGTCTATGTCGAATGGCGCTGCATATGCTGATCTCGATAATGACGGCGATCTCGACCTCATAGTTAATAATATCAATAAAAGTGCTTTTGTCTTTATCAATAATACCAATCAGAATAACAGACCAACTTCATCTCATTATATTTCTATTCAGTTGAAAGGAGATAGCCTGAACAAACAAGGCTTCGGTGCAAAAATTTTTGTATTTAAAAATGGTAGTGCCCAAATGCAGGAACAATACCCGGTGAGAGGATATTGTTCTTCGGTTGATCAGAAAATAATTTTTGGACTCGGAAAAAATAACAATATCGATTCACTGGTGATTGTATGGCCGGGTAATGAAAAGCAAGTATTAAAGAATGTAACAGTCGATACCACGCTGATATTTTCAAAGCAAAATGCAGCAATGACTCTTTCTGAAGCAAAAGATAAGCAAGGTCTTCTTTTTTCAGACATATCATCTTCATCAAATATATTATACAGACACCAGGAGAATTCTTTTTATGATTATGCTGTTCAGCGATTACTGCCGCAAAAGTATTCTCAATTAGGACCATTTATGACAACAGGGGATATAAACAATGACGGACTCACAGACTTTTTTATCGGCGGTGGACAAAATTATTCCGGAAAAATTTTTATTCAAAAACCCAACGGCATGTTTGCTTCAAAAGATCTCAGTGATAGTGTTAAATCCCAGGAAGATATGGATTGTATATTATTTGATGCGGATAAAGATGGAGATTTAGATCTGCTGATCACCTGTGGTGATGTTCAGTTTGGAGAGAATTCGATTAATTATAAACCAAGGTTATATATTAATGATGGAAAAGGTAGTTTTAATTTACAACCCAATGCTATTCCTGATTCAGTAAGAACAATAGCAGGATGTGTGAGTGCAGGGGATTATGATGGAGACGGTGATCTTGATTTATTTATTGGGGGCCGTGTCTCTCTTAAGTATCCGTTATCACCGCGGAGTTTTATATTGCAAAATAACCACGGAGTTTTTTCTGATGTAACAGCGAGTTGCTGTCCGGATTTACAAAA
>VBAS01000015.1:7853-21643 GCA_005882975.1 Bacteroidota bacterium
AACGATAGACAAACAGATCTTATTATTGCCGGCGAATGGATGCCAATTAGATTTTTTAAAAATGATCGGGGCCGATTAAATGAAGTCACGCAATTCACGGGACTTACGCAAATGAATGGTATGTGGAGAAGCATGCTTGCAACAGATATTGATGATGATGGTGATACTGATATAATAGCCGGTAACCTTGGTCTTAATTGTCTTTACCAGGTAAGTTCGAATGAGCCGATGCAATTATTTGCTACGGATATTGATGGGAACGGGAGTATAGATCCTGTTTTATTTTATTATATAAAAGGAATGGATGGGAAAAGACATTTGTTTCCTGCCATTAGCAGGAGTCAATTTTCGGAGCAGGTACCTGCAATTAAAAAACAATTTCTGCATTACAAAGATTATTCAACTGCAACATTCGAAGATATTTTTAAGAAAAAATCCAGGAAAGATATTTTGCAATTACAATGTGATGAAACACGAAGTTGTTTTTTTGAAAACATAGGCAATGGGAGGTTTATCAAACATCCTTTAAATATGGAGGCACAATTTGCTCCGGTAAATTCAATTATTTGTGATGATATCGATAATGATGGATTTAAAGATTTGCTTCTGGCAGGTAATGAATACCAGGCAGAAGTAATGAATGGAAGATACGATGCCTCCTACGGATGGTTTTTAAAAGGCGGCAATAACAAATCATTTATTTCAATACCACCAGTTAAGAGTGGTTTTATTTTAAACGGTGATATAAAGGATATGGCCATTATTCGCCTGCAAAATGGTAAAAAAATGATTCTTGCTGCTGCGAACAATGACTCTTTGCAGGTATTCAATATTAATAATTATCCCAAACAGCAAATTGCAAAACAATGAAAGAGACTTTTGATCCACCAGGAGTTTACAAATATCTTTCGTTGACGGAAAAATAAATTGAAGGCCCTTTTCATGGCGCTTTATTATTTTAGCATAAATATCAGCTCAATTGAAATCAATACTTACAGAACCGCAATTAGAAATAACAATTAAACGACTTGCTCACCAGGTACTCGAGAATCATGTCGATCTTACTAATACAGTTGTAATAGGTCTGCAGCCACGAGGAATATATTTATCAGACAGGATCGTAGATGAAATAAAAAAGGAAACTGATTCAAATAAAATTCAGTACGGAAAATTAGATATTACATTTTATCGTGATGATATTCGAAAAGAACTTCATATTGCAAACCGTACAGAAATTCCTTTTTCAATAGAAGGCAAAAATGTGATCTTAATAGATGATGTATTATATACGGGAAGAACTATTCGTGCAGCATTAGATGCTTTACTTGATTTTGGCCGTCCGGAAAAAGTTGAGCTTTGTGTTTTGATAGATCGTCGTTTCAGCCGCCAGTTACCAATACAACCTGATTATATCGGTAAATCAATTGATGCGATCGTTTCACAAAAAGTAAAAGTATTCTGGAAAAGCAAAGATGGAAAGGACGAAGTTTGTCTTATGAATGATTAAAAATTATTTTCTTCTATTGATTTTTTTAATTCGTGTACTTCAGACACTATCTTTTTTTATTATAAAAAAACTCCACTTTCTCATTGGTAAAAAATATTTTTTTTCAAGATTATTCCAAACAAGTGTTTGGTTATCAAAAAAAAAGTTTATAAAAAAATTAAGGATTTGTTATTTTTTTTTCTGAAATTGCTCTATCCTTCTAACCAAATTTTTTAAAACTGCTTGTATTATGAAAAGAAAAACTCCGACGCTTGTCAAACTGACAAGCTATTTCTCCTTATCTGTCATTTTACTGTTGTTTGCTTTTGTTGCGAATGCTCAAAAGCAGGTCACAGGTACGGTCAAGAGCTCGACGGGACCGGTATCAGGAGCTACTGTAGTAGTAAAGAGTACTAACGTTGCTACCCAAACAGATGCCGCTGGAAAGTTTTCCATTGCAGTGCCTGCCGGGAAATCAGTATTACTGATCTCTTATATAGGACTTGATACAAAAGAAGTGGACATTTCGAATCTAACTGATGTTGACGTTACACTCGCTACAGTTGTATCTACTTTAAATGAAGTAGTAGTAACTGGCTATACGGCGCAAAAGAAAAAAGAAATTACAGGTTCTGTATCTGTAGTAAACATCAATGAGATGAAGCAACAACCGGTTGGAACAGGAGAGGAGGCTTTACAAGGCCGGGCCTCCGGAATAACAGTTATTAGTTCTGCTCAGCCAGGTGCTGCAAGTGATATACGGATAAGAGGTATTACTTCATTCGGCAATAATGCCCCGCTTGTTATTGTGGATGGTGTCAGGGGAAATCTTCATGACATCAATACTAATGACATTGAATCATTGCAGATATTAAAAGATGCTGCCGCCGCTGCTTATGGAGTAGCAGGTTCTAACGGAGTTATTATTGTTACTACAAAAAAGGGAAAGCAAGGAAGAGTGAGAGTTAGTTATGATATGTATTATGGTGTAGCATCTCAAGGTGAGGGGTTTGATATGGCAATCACTCAGCAGGAAGCTGTTGCTATCTGGTTACAACAGCGTAATTCCGGGATCGCTAATCCAAGCAGCAAACAATATGGAAACGGCGCTAACCCTGTTATCCCTGATTTTATTACACCGTATGGCGTTTCCGGAGCTGGACCAGATCCTGCTACCTATGATAGGGAAACTAACCAGATCACAAGAGCTAATAAAACAGGAACCGATTGGTATAAAGAAATTACAAGAGATGCACAAGTACAAAGCCATAATTTGTCAGTAAGTTCTGGTACTGATAAAAGTTCCTATTTCTTTTCTTTTAATTACCTGGACCAGGATGGTATTCTTAAATACCAATACCTGAAAAGATATTCTGTAAGAGCAAATACTTTGTTTACTATTAAAGATAAGATCCGCGTTGGTGAAAACGCTTATATTTTCTATAAAGACAACCCGACCTTTCTTAACCAAAGCGAACAAAGCCCTTTTACAACTGCGTATCGTGAAGACGCAATTATTCCTGTTTATGATATTGTGGGAAATTATGCCGGAACTAAATCCCAGGATCTTGGTAATGCCCGCAATCCTTACGCTGATATTGCACGCACAAAAGATAACCACGGTTATAACTGGGACATTACAGGAAATGTGTTCGCTGAAGTTGATTTCTTAAAAAATTTCACGATCCGTTCCAGCTTTGGTGGTGTTATGGACAATAACTACCATTATAATTTTGGTTTTGTTGGTTATGAGAACGCAGAAGGAAATACAGGTGCTAATTCATTTAGTGAAGGTGCGGGTTATAATACCAGTTGGACATGGAATAATACATTAACATATGCAAGAGTATTTGGCAAACATAATCTAAGAGTGTTGGCAGGTACAGAAGCAGTTAAAAACTACGGACGTTTTATGGGAGCTTCGAGAAGTCTCTATTTCTCTGAGCTTCCGAGTTACTTGACGCTAAATTCCGGAACAGGTAGTCAGGCGAATTCTGGCGGAGCATATCAAAGTACTTTATTTTCATAACTGGGAAAGCTTGAGTATGCCTATAACGGAAAATACCTTATTAATGCTACTGTTCGCAGAGATGGTACTTCAATTTTCTCTGAAGATCAGCGTTGGGGAGTATTTCCCGCTGTTTCTGCAGGATGGAGAATTTCTGAAGAAAATTTTTTTAAGGGTATAACTTTTATTAACGATTTAAAATTAAGAGGCAGCTGGGGTAAGATGGGTTCTACAAGCAACGTAGACCCCACCAATCCTTATAATCTTTATAGTACAAGATTGGGTAAATCAGCTTATGATATTTCTGGTACAAGTACTAGCCCTTATGTTGGTTTCTATAGAAGTAATATTGGTAACGCAGAAACAACATGGGAAGAAGACATTGTTACTAACATAGGTCTTGATGCCGTAATACTTAAGAACAAACTTGATTTTACAATTGACTGGTATAAAAAGAAAGTTAGTGGATTGTTATTTACTCAAAGTGGGGTGCCAGTTGACGTGATCTTTGCAGGTGACGCGGGGCTTCCAAAAGTGAATATTGGAGATATCCAAAATAGTGGTATAGATTTTAGTGCAACGTATCATGCTACCATAGGAAAAGATCTTAAACTTGACCTAAGCGGTACTATCACTACTTATAAAAATGAGATCGTTGACATACCAGGTCTTCCATTCTTTGATGGACCTGTGATCAGGAATAACAGGTTACAACGTTACCAGGAAGGTCATGCATTTGGTGCTTTCTTTGGATACAGGGTGATCGGTCTTTTCCAGGATGCTGCTGATGTTACAAAATCTCCAACGCAGGCCGATGCATCACCAGGCGTATTTAAATATGATGATGTAAATAAGGATGGCAAGATCGATGCTAATGATAGAGATTTTATCGGCGATCCTAACCCTGATTTTACATATGGATTCAATATCTCTGCAACCTATAAGAATTTTGATTTTTCAACATTCTTCTTTGGATCATCTGGCAATGATATTTTTAATAACACTCTTTATTTTACAGATTTTCCTGATTTCTTTAAAGGTGGTCTCAGAAAGGAGGTTGCTCTTAATTCATGGACACCCGGAAATACCAGCACTACAATTCCAAAATTGAGGACCACGGGTGGATTCAGTACTGACCAAAGTGGTTTTGCAAATAGTTATTTTATCAGCAAAGGTTCTTACCTGCGTAATAAACAAATGCAGATAGGCTTTACCTTCCCTCAAAAAATGCTGGGAAAATATGGAATTGATAAATTGAGAATTTATTTTCAGGGAACTAACCTGTTCACATTTACCAATTACAAAGGTCTTGATCCGGAATTGCCAAGTCAGCCTAATTCAAATGGACAGATCGTTAACACATTTGAATATGGTATAGACCAGGGTAACTATCCGCATACACCGGCATTTCTTTTTGGTCTTAACGTAAATTTTTAATTCTATTTAATTCAAGCATATGAAAAGTTTAAAAAATAAATTACTACTTCTGGGGGGTGTCCTAGTTACCTTCCTGGTTATTACGGCATGTAAAAAGTTTCTTGAAAAGACGCCATTGGGAACTTTAAGCCCCGAAGTAATGGCGTCCGAAAAAGGTATTCAGGGATTATTAATCGGAGCCTATTCTCTCGTTGATGGTGAAGGTGCGGCCGGAGATGGGTTTGCCTCAGGAGCTTCTAACTGGATACTTGGCGGCGTAACTAGTGATGACGCATATAAAGGATCAGATCCTACAGATGTCGGCGAAGCAGCTCCAATGGAACAATGGACAACATTGACTCCAACCAATAGTGCCATCCCACAAAAATGGATCGTGTGTTATGCTGGTATACAACGCTGCAATGATGCGATGAATACTATGAAACTGGCCACAGATATTACCCCGGCTAAACAAACTTTGATAACTGCCCAGGCACGCTTCTTAAGAGCATTCTATCATATGGAATTGAAAAAGGTATTCGGTAATATTGTTTTTGCCGATGAAACTGTAAGTCCTACAAATACCAATGTTAACAATAATGACCAGGCAGCAGTCATGACAAAAATTCAAGCTGACCTGGATTATGCGGTGGCCAATTTACCTGATACATGGGGAGCTGATGTAGGAAGAGCAAATAAATGGGCAGCTAAAGCGATGCTGGCAAAGTTTTATATGTACCAGGGTACTACAAAGTATGCAACTGCTTATCCTATATTGCAGGATATAATTGCTAGTGGAAAAACTGCTAAGGGTGATAAATATGGACTGAATGATCATTATTATTCAAATTTTAACCCGGCACAAAAAAACAGCAAAGAATCAGTTTTTGCTGCGCAAACTTCTGTAAAGGATAATTCTTCTGTTGACTGGGGCGGTGATCCAAATGGTAACTATGGTGATATCCTGAACTTTCCTTATACAGGAGGCCCTGGTGCTTGCTGTGGGTTTTATAACCCTTCTCAGGATCTTGCTAATGCTTATAAAACTGATGCCAATGGTCTTCCTCTTTTGGATGATTCATGGATCAATAAACCATGGGTCGATTCTGCTCACGGTTCATATGTTGGCAATCTTGATCCAAGGGTTGACTGGGCAATAGGGAGACCAAAAGTTCCTTATTTGGACTGGGGCCTTCATCCCGGGACTAACTGGATTAGAAACCCGGTCAATGATGGCTTTTTTAGTCCTAAGAAGAATGTTTATGCTACTACACAAAAGGATGGCTTTACGGATGTGGGCAGCGCTTATTGGGGTCCTACAGAATTAGTTGCGAATAATGTAAATATTATACGTTTTTCGGATGTTCTATTATGGGCTGCAGAATGTGCAGCAGAAGCTAATGATCTGACCAAGGCAAGGGACTATGTTAACCAAGTCAGAACAAGAGCAGCAATTCCAAGCGGCTGGGTCTATATAAACAGTCCCTATGATGCTGCTAGCGCCACATATACAACACAGACTACTCCTGCAGATACTTATAAAGTTGGTTTGTATACAGCACCTTTTCCTGATAAAGCCACTGCGATAAAAGCCGTGCGGATGGAAAGAAGACTGGAACTGGCCATGGAAGGTCACCGGTTCTTTGATCTTGTAAGATGGGGAGTAGCTGCTACTACCATCAATGCATACATTGCACGTGAAAAAGTAGCAAGGCCATTAAAGCTAACTGCAGTATTTGTAGCAGGTAAGAATGAAGTTATGCCTATTCCCCAATCTGAGATCGATAATATGAATTCAGATGGAACAGTGCGTTTAAAACAAAATCCCGGCTATTAATTTTTAGTACCGTTTAATAATGTTTTATAAAGAGGCAAAGTATATTTACTTTGCCTCTTTACGTTTATCCTTATTTCAAAAGTTTTATAGATGAAAACTAATAATTGGGTATTGCTTTTTTTTGCCCTTGCATTTTTTACTTCCTGTCAAAATAAAAAAACAGTATTCCGCCTGGTTTCATCAAAGGAGTCAGGAATTGATTTTGCTAATAACATCGTGGAAAATGATTCCGTCAATCCCATTGATATAACCAATGTTTATAATGGTGGTGGTGTTGGTATTGGGGATTTTAATAATGATGGCTTACAGGATCTGTATTTTACAGGCAGTATTGTACCCAATAAACTTTATATCAATAAGGGTAATTTTAAGTTTGAAGATGTAACAAAAGCTGCGAACGTGGCAGGGGATGGAAAATGGTGCAGAAGTGCATCTGTCGTTGATATAAACAATGATGGCTTGCAGGATCTCTATGTGTCAGCCTCTATTTTATCAGATCCTCATAAACGGGAGAATCTTCTTTATATAAACCAGGGAGCCGGTAAAGATGGCATACCACATTTTAAAGAAATGGCGGTTGCATATGGACTCAACGACACTACCCATACTACCATGGCTGCTTTTTTTGATTATGATAACGACGGAGACCTGGATGTTTACCTGGCAGTAAATGAAATTGTAAAAACTTATAACCCTTCAGTATTTCGGCCAATATTTAAAGACGGAAGTTTTCCGAGTACCGGAAGATTATACAGGAATGATTGGAGCGATTCAGCCAATCATGCTGTATTTACGAATGTATCAAAACAAGCAGGCATAACGATCGAAGGATATACACATGGCGTTACGATTTCAGATTTTAATAGAGATGGGTGGAAAGATATTTATGTTACAAATGATTTTCTTTCTAATGATGTACTTTATATAAATAATCGGGACGGCACCTTTACTGATAAAGTAACCTCTTATTTTAAACATACTTCGGCTACGGCGATGGGACAGGATGTGATAGATATTAATAATGATGGCTTATCTGATGTAATCGTCGTAGATATGAACCCGGAAGATAATTACAGAAAGAAAACAATGCTTTCTCCAGGTACTTACCACACTTATCAAAGCAGCGATTATTTTGGTTACCAATATCAATATGTAAGAAACACGTTACAGATAAACCAGGGTCCAAGAGTAAACCAAAATGATTCTATTGGCGATCCTGTATTTACTGATGCTGGTTTTTTTTCTGGTATTGCAGAAACAGATTGGAGTTGGACGCCACTCGTTGCTGATTTTGATAATGATGGTTACAGGGATATTATTGTGACCAATGGATATCCAAGAGATGTGACTGATCATGATTTTATTGCTTTTCGCAGGGAGTCTGCAAACATTGCTGGCAAAGAATATACGTTGAGCGAGATGCCGCAGGTCAAATTACACAATTATGCTTTTCATAATAATGGCGATGTTACTTTCGAAAATGTGACAGGTAAATGGGGATTGGATGTGCCTACGTTTTCCAATGGCGCTGCCTATGCTGATCTTGATAATGATGGCGACCTTGATATGATCATAAATAATATTAATGACCCGGCATTAGTATATGAGAATACCACCAATACAAAAAATAAAATTTCATCGAACTACCTGCAGATAAATTTTAAAGGAGATGAAAAAAATATCAATGGTTTAGGGGCCTGGGCTGAGATCTATTATAACAAAGACCAAAAACAGTTCTACGAGAATACGCCTTACCGCGGCTATCTCTCAAGCATTGCTGCAGGGGCTTTTTTTGGTTTGGGAAAAGTAACCGAGATCGATTCACTTATTGTTCGTTGGCCGGGAAACAAAAAACAAATTCTGAAAAATATTAAAACGAATCAGGCCATTGCTGTTGATATAAAAAATGCTTCAATGGAAGACACATGGAGTAATGACGGTATTGCTAAGAATACTTTATTTACAGATATTAGTGGTTTGGCTGGTATAAACTTTACTCACAAGGAAAAAGATTTTATAGACTTCGACCGGGAAAGATTGATCCCGCATAAGCTATCTCAATTTGGACCAGGCTTAGCTGTTGCCGATATTGATGGAAATGGATTGGATGATCTATACATTGGTTGCTCTGCAAATTTCCCCGGTAGATTTTTTCTTCAGCAGGCTAACGGTAAATTTTTAGAGAACAACATTCCTTTAAAAGACACCATAGAAAAAAGGTCGGAAGATATGGGCCTGTTATTTTTTGACGCTGACAATGATGGTGACCAGGATCTTTATTGCGCCAGTGGCAGTGATGAGTTTCCAGCTAATACAAATAAATACCAGGACCGGATCTATATAAATGATGGGAAAGGAAATTTCTTTCCTGACACTACTGTCTTACCAATAAATTATACAAGCAAGAGCTGTGTAAAAGCAATTGACTTTGATAACGACGGCGATCTTGATCTTTTTATTGGTGGCAGATGCTTGCCGGGCCAGTATCCGTTGCCTGTTAGTTCTTTCATTTATCGTAATGATTCCAAAAACGGCCAGGTAAAATTTACTGACATTACACTGGAGGTAGCAAAGGATCTGAAGAATATCGGTATGGTTTGCGATGCATTGTGGACAGATTTTGATAATGATGGATGGACAGACCTTATTGTTGTGGGTGAATGGATGCCCGTTACATTTTTTAAAAATGTAAAAGGAAAATTCGAAAACGTAACATCGCAATCAGGAATCAGTGATCAGACTGGCTGGTGGAATAGCATTGCCGGAGGAGATTTTGATAATGATGGAGATATCGATTATATTATTGGCAACATTGGTAAAAATTCTTTTTTCCGTGCTGATGATAAACATCCCGTAAGTATGTATGTAAAAGATTTTGATAAAAACGGAAGGATAGATCCGATTATAACCATTTTTCTAAAAGATCAAAAAGGAGTAAAAGATGAATTTACTTCATCGAGCCGGGATGAAATAATTAGCCAGCTTCCGGGGCTAAGAAAAAAATATCTAAAATATAAGGAATTTGCCCAGGCTAATATTCATCACATTTTTTCTGATGAAGAAATGAAAGATGCAATGGTCCTTCGTGCAAATAATTTTAATAATTGCTTTTTGCAAAATAATGGAAATGGAAAGTTCTCATTGCAGCCACTGCCAAGCCAGGCACAAATGGCACCGCTCAATGGAATGGTTGTAGATGATTTTAATGGTGATGGGAATCTTGATATTGCCGTAAACGGAAATGATTATGGAAATGAGGTTTCAAATGGCAGGTATGATGGAATGAATGGACTTGTTTTATTAGGCGATGGTGCTGGAAAATTTATCGCACAAACAATTTTACAAGCCGGACTTTTTATTCCGGGTGATGGTAAAGCCCTGGTGAAGATGAAAGGCCCTGGCGATACTTATTTATTGGCAGCATCACAAAACAGGGGGCCCTTAAAAATATTTATTCATAAAAATAGCAGCCAAAAAATAATTCCATTGATACAAACTGACAAAAAAGCTTTAATAACACTTTCAAACGGTAAAAAAAGAACAGAAGAATTTTACTTTGGAAATTCCTGCTTGTCTCAATCCGGTCGGTTTTTAAGTGTGGATAAAAATGTAGTTTCAGTTGAGATCGAAGATTCAAAAGGAAAAACCCGTCATATAAATTTGCAATAAACCAGGAGATCACTTTGAATTTAAATATAAGATCAGTTGCGTCTGTTTTGTTAATTGGATTTTTAACTCTTATCCTTATAGGTTGTAAGAACTACCAGCGGAACAGTAGTCATAGAGATGTTTTTATATCAAGTATAAAAAAAGGAGAGGTATTAGCAGCTAGATATTGCCAGTCCTGTCATTTATTGCCTGACCCATCACTGTTAGATGCCAAAAGTTGGGGAGAAGGAGTTCTGCCAAACATGGGACCACGGCTTGGAATTTTTAATTATGGTTATAAGACTTATCCTTCTTCCAGGAATGATTTAAGCATCGGTTTAAATTTCTATCCTTCTAAACCGGTAATGAGCATGCAGGAATGGCAATATATTATTGATTACTATACTGCGATTTCACCAGATAGTTTACCCAAGCAGGATCGAAAACAATCAATTCAAAATAACTTGACGCTTTTCACCGTTCAAACTCCTCATATTAGCTATAAAGATCCGGCCTCTTCATTTGTGAAAATTATTCCCGGTGATTCGATCCATCCGTTAATAATAAGTGATGTAGCCAAACAGAGCATTTATTTTTTAGATAGTCAATTAAAAATAAAAGATTCAGTTCACTCAATTGGCCCTGTAGTAGATATAGATATTTTACAAAATAAAATGCTCGCTTGCAATATTGGTGTCCTTAATCCTAATAATGGCATGTTTGGAAAAGGACAGTTTATAAAGATGAATGAAAAAGGAAAACTGTTTGAAGACACTACTGCTTTATTTGATAAATTAAGAAGGCCGGTTCAAATTACATCTGTAGATCTGAATAAGGATGGAAGGGATGACTACCTGGTTTGTGAGTTTGGAAATTTGATAGGAGAGTTGTCATGGATGGAAAACATGGGGAACAGCAAATTTACAAAGCATGTATTGAGAGCTTATCCCGGCGCCATTAAAGCTTATATCAATGATTATAATCATGATGGAGCACCTGACATTTGGGTTTTATTTGCACAAGGAGAAGAAGGTGTGTTTTTATTTACAAACAAAGGGAATGGAGATTTTGAAACAAAAGAAGTTTTGCGTTTCCCTTCTGTTTATGGTTCTTCTTATTTTGAACTGGCAGATTTTAATAACGATGGTTATCCCGATATCGTTTATACATGTGGTGATAATGCGGACTACTCTGTTGTTTTTAAACCTTATCACGGGGTGTATATTTTACCAGTTTACTCAGAAGTATTTTTTCCCTATTAATGGGTGTTATAAAGCAATGGCGCGGGATTATGATGGTGATGGTGACCTGGATATTGCGACTATCTCCTTTTTTGCCGACTACGAACGCCAGCCGGAAGAAGGTTTTGTCTATTTGAAAAATGAGGGAAGTTTTAATTTTAGTCCATATAGTGTCCCTGAAGCTCAATCCGGGAGATGGCTTACGATGGATGTAGGTGATTTGGATGGCGACGGAAAAATTGATATTGTGTTAGGCAATTTTACCCTGGGGCCATCGGCAATTAAACCTAAGGGTGATCCATCGCAAACACCACCATTTATAATTTTGAAAAACACAGGTAAGTAATTATTAAACAATATTAAAATCTTGCACTAGTCATGAACAGGTCGAGGCTTTTTTTTGCGGTATCTATTTTTTACTGCTTTGCATTCATTCTGTTTTTTCCTTCAAGAATGCATTCTCAAACGATTCCCCCTTTTAAAATGACGCTTTCAAACAATAAGATCTTCAATGTGGCTGATCTGTCTAAAAACAAGCCATTAGTTCTTATTTATTTTGATCCAGATTGTGATCATTGCCAAAAACTGATGACCGAGCTATTTAAAAAGATAAATAGTTTTAAAAAAGCAGAGATGGTGCTGATAACTTTTAAACCTATAACAGAAGTAGCTGCATTCGAAAAAAAATATACTACGAGTAAATATGCAAATATGCGGGTTGGTACGGAGGGAACCCTTTTTTACCTGAGGAATTATTACAAATTAGTGAAGATGCCATTTACTGCTTTATATGACAGTAAAGGAAATTATAGTTATTCTTACAGGGATGAAACTCCTGTGGATGATTTGATAAAGAGGTTGAAGGGTCTTTAAAAAGAGTTGACAAACTTATAGGTCAGTCTGAGATAGAAGGTTAAAACTTTTTTATCAAAAAAAACTGAATCCCCTATCTTCGCTTTTTAATGAGCCTCTCTACCAGACACCTTCTTGGTATAAAAGACCTGACAGTAGACGATATTTCCCTTATTTTAACAACAGCGGAACAATTCAAAGAAGTTTTACAAAGACCTGTAAAAAAGGTTCCTTCATTGCGTGATGTGACGATCGTCAATCTCTTTTATGAAAATTCTACAAGAACAAGATTCTCATTTGAACTTGCTGAAAAAAGATTGAGCGCCGACACGATCAATTTTGCTGTTTCGGGGTCTTCTGCTGCAAAAGGCGAAACACTTCTTGATACAGTAAGGAATATTTTATCCATGAAAGTGGATATGGTTGTAATGCGACATAGTGCAAGCGGAGCGCCTCATTTTTTAGCCAAACATATCCCTGCTGCTATTATTAACGCAGGCGATGGAGTGAACGAACACCCTACACAAGGATTGCTGGATGCACTTTCTATGAAAGAGAAATTTGGAAAGCTCGAGGGATTGAAGGTTGCAATCATCGGAGACATAATGCACAGCCGTGTTGCAATGAGTAATATTTACCTGTTAAACAAAATGGGAGCAAAGGTGACCGTATGTGGTCCGCCGACATTGATACCAAAATATATTCGTGAGTCATTCGGAGTAGAAGTAAATTATGATATTAAAGAAACATTAGAGTGGTGTGATGTAGCAAATGTTTTACGAATACAACTAGAAAGACAAAACCAGGTTTTGTTTTCATCATTGCGTGAATACAATATTGCATATGGTGTAAAAAGAAAATTGCTTGATAATTTAAATAAAGAGATAGTTGTAATGCACCCCGGCCCAATAAACAGGGGAGTGGAGCTTGACAGTGATGTGGCCGATAGCAAACAATCAATAATTTTACAGCAAGCAGAGAATGGAGTGGCGGTGAGAATGGCAGTGTTGTATTTGCTGTCCGGAAGAAACCCAGTCAATAATTAGTAATTATTAATTAATAATTATTAGCTTTTCATCGCTAATAACCTTTCAATGCAAAGAATCTGTTTATTTCCCGGCACTTTCGATCCACTTACATTGGGTCATGTTGATATTATTACCCGTTCACTTCCACTTTTTGATAAGATCGTGGTGGGCATTGGTATCAATACATCCAAGGCGCCAATGTTTACGCCGGAAAAAAGATTAAGCTGGGTAAAAGAAATTTTTAAAGATGAACCTAAGGTGGAAGGAGCCGTGT
>VBAS01000015.1:21663-29655 GCA_005882975.1 Bacteroidota bacterium
TACGAGGGGCTGACGGTAAATTTTTGCAGAAAGATCGATGCACGGTTTATTTTAAGAGGCATCCGTTACGTAAGCGATTTTGAGTATGAAAAAACAATTGCTGATGCTAATCGTACACTCGATAAATCAATTGAAACTATCTTTCTTACAGGCGAGCCTAAATATACATCTGTCGCTTCCACAATTGTAAGGGATATTATTAAAAACGGGGGGGATGCTTCACACTTTCTGCCGCCAGAGGTTGCAAATACTTTATAGACTTCTTGTTTGAATTAAATTCAATGGAATAATACTTTATGATGACCTGGTTTAATAAAAATGTCTCGGTTGAAGATCTAAAGCCCATTGGCAAAGGAACCATGACCGAATATTTAGGTATTGAATGGGTTGAATTAGGAGATAATTTTTTAAAAGCAAAAATGCCAGTTGATCACCGGACAATACAACCGTATGGCTTATTACATGGCGGCGCATCCTGTGTTTTAGCAGAAACCATTGGTAGTGTTGCTTCACATCTTGTGATTGATCCTTCGGAATTTTATTGTGTCGGCATTGAGATCAATGCAAATCATATTCGCAGTGCAAAAGAGGGATTTGTTTATGGCACATGTTCCCCTTTGCATATAGGTTCATCTACTCATGTTTGGGATATTCGTATCATAGATAAGCAGGAAAAATTAATTTGTATCAGCCGGCTTACTGTTGCTATAATGAAGAAAAAAATATCAGGATGAGAATCCCGCTTCAAGTACATCATTTACTGAAGGAAATGAGTTTTGTAAATATTTTTTCAGATCATTTTTCCGTACCCATTCCAGTTTAGTTATTTGTTCCGCTGCTTGTGGAAGAAGTTTTTGCTCACTACTTACCTTCATTGTAAACCATCTTGTTTCTTTTAATACATACTTGCTTCCTTCATGATAGGTATGATAAGTAGTGATAAGTGGTGAGATCAATTTAATTTTTTTTAAACCAGTTTCTTCTTCGGTTTCCCTTATTGCGCAGTCTTCAAAGGTTTCTTTTTTATCCATTTTCCCTTTGGGCAGGTCCCATTTTCCCCTGCGAAACATCATTAAAACATCTTTATTTTCGTTAAGAACAAAGCCACCTCCTGCTTTTATCAAAGTAAATTTTTTAAAAAAAGCATCTTTCAGTTCCTGAAGGTCTTTATGAAAAAAAACACCGGCATGAACTGATGACTCCTGCATTTCATGTATCATGCTTTTTACCGTATGCAGGTTTAGTTCATCTATAAATACTGCGTCATCATGATGAACATAAGGTTGAAGGGTAGCATCAACATTATCACATAAGAACAAGGGCTTGTCGTCGAAATAGATTTTTATATACATAAAAACAATAGCTTTTGGCTTTTAGCCTTTAGCTATTAGCAAGAAAAGAATCATACAGGATGGGTGAAAGCTTAAAGCTAATAGCTCACAGCTTTTTTCCTACATTCGCCGCATGACAGATGCTAAAGTGGTAGCAGAAAAGCTGCTTCAAGTTAACGCAGTAAAATTAAATCCCGAAAATCCATTTACATGGGCTAGTGGTTGGAAAAGTCCCATCTATTGTGACAATCGTAAGGTACTTTCTTTTCCTTTTATCCGCGACTATATAAAATCAGAGCTGTGTAATGTTGTTTTTGAAAAATTTCCTGAAGCGGAGCTACTAGCTGGGGTTGCTACTGCAGGTATTGCCTGGGGTGCCATGGTTGCTGATCAATTAAAGCTGCCGTATGTTTATGTACGTCCAAAACCCAAGGAGCATGGCTTAGGAAACCAAATAGAGGGATATTATGAGATTGGACAAAAGGTAGTGGTAATAGAGGATCTTGTTTCCACAGGTAAAAGCAGCCTCCAGGTTGTTGATGTCTTAAAAGAATCAGGTCTTGAAATAGCGGGTATGGTCTCAATTTTTACTTATGGCTTTCCCGTGGCTTCCGAAATGCTTCAAAAGGCTGGGATTACTTATTATCCACTTACTGATTATCCAACTCTCATTCAACTTGCAGCTGAAAAGCAAATTATCTCGTCTGATCATCTGGAAATTTTGTTAAAATGGCAAGCTGACCCTGCAGGGTGGAAAGGAGTTTAGTAATTTGCCTTAAATAGAGATTTAATGAAGAAATTATTCCTGGGATTACTTGCAATTGGCGGAATTGCTTTGGTCAGTTCAGCACAGGTAAAGGCGTCAATGACCGTTAAGATTAAGACGCCTACCGTAGGTTGTGATGATTGCAAAAATCGTATCGAATCTTATCTAAAAAGATATGACGGTATCACTTTTGTCCAGGTGAACTGGCATCAAAAGATCACCACAGTAAAATATTTAACGGACCGGACAAATATTGAAGAAATAAAAACAGCAATAGCCAACTGTGGTTATGATGCTGATGATATTCCGGCAACAGAAGATGCGTACAAACGTCTTCCAAAAACTTGTAAGAAGCCCGAAGATGGGGGACCCACGAAAGCTCCAAATATTCATGCTGCGCCGCCAGTCAAACAATAAAAAATTTCAAATACCCCTTGTTCGCCAAGGGGTATTTTTTTGCGATAAACTTTCATATAGAACTTCGTTATACCAACCTTTAATTTTGCGCAAACTTCACTCAAAATTGTGATCGTAGGATTTTCTATAATTTCTCCTTTCTGAATTAACTGGAAATACTGCGATGGGCCAAGCTTCTTAATTTCTGCCTTCCGGACTAATAAACACCTCTGGTTCCTTTTATTCTCATTTGATTTTTCACCATTAAATATCTGGGGCATCCGCTTGTGCATTTATGCAAGTCATGGCCAATTCCATGGCTTTTTCATTTACTAAAATGATTACTATTCTAATTTTTTTGAGTCTTTCATTTTAGCCAATATAAAAGGCTATTCACAATGTGAATAAACTGTTCATAACAAGCATTTAAAGTAGGTTATATAAAACTTTATAATTATTTATTTGGACTAATAAAGTCATTATAAGTCACTTTTTTAAGATCGCTAATAAGCCTAGAATATTTTAACCTTAGTGATTAATAATCAAATGAAAATAGATAATTACTCTATTTTCATTTTAATTAAAGAGAAGAATAATAATTTTTGGTAATATAAGTAGATCCTGGCCAAACTAGTTGCTTCTTAACTAATCCCCTTTTTTGTTGGCCAATTATTGATTGGTATTAAAATGCCAATCGTAAGTTTACGAGGGGGGTTGGTAACCTGGCCTTTTATCCGCAACTAAAAATGATCTGGCCAGATCCTAAAAGAATCATTATAAAAAAAGGAGGAATTGGTTCTGTAAAGTCGTCTATATGAACGCTCATTTGAAGAACATCTCGGAAATGACTTTAAACCTTTTCTTCTTAGCGGCTTTTTATTAACTTGTAAATCTTTTCTGGACCTTAAGGACATTGGATAAATGAAACTATTAAAGAAACTGCTGACCGGCGTTCTTTGCTGTGCCCTACCTGCTTTGTTATTCAGCCAGGACTTTTCTAATAAAGGGAAGGAATTCTGGATTTCGTATAGCTATCATGTTGGCATGTCTGGTGGAGGTAATCCTGTAATGACCCTCTATATTACCTCGGATGTCAATACAAACTATGCAGTCGAAATCTATGGAGTATCTACACTTCAATCTGGTACCATCACGGCCGGCCAGGTGGTTACAGCTACAATTCCTACAAGCTGCTTTATTAATAATGAAGGTTTATTTACCGGACGAACGATCCGGGTGATCACTGATAAAAATTCCGTTGTGTATGCATACATTACACGTAGTGCTGTAAGCGGTGCCACTGTGTGCCTGCCAACTCCAGTGTTGGGCAAAGAATACTACTCAACAAACTTTACTCAAATTTCGAATGAGTTGAATTCAAATTCCTTCTTCACAATAATTGCTGTAGAAGATAATACTGCTGTTGAGATCACACCTGCATCAAATACAAAGAATGGCTGGGTAGGAGGAAACACTTATACTGTCAACCTTAACAAAGGACAGATCTACCAGGTGATGGGAACAGTAAACGGTACAAACGGTTCGGATCTGACAGGTTCATTAATTAAATCTGTTGCTTCCGGCAGTACTGGCTGTAAACGAATAGCTGTATTTTCAGGTAGTGGCAAAATATCGATTGGCTGTGGCGCTACAGCGGGAACATCGGATAACTTGTATCAACAACTATATCCAACCGGTTCCTGGGGCTTAAAATATCTTACCATTCCCAGTTATAACCGTCCAACAAATTTTTATCGTATCATCAGGAAAACGGCTTCTACCAATGTGTATTTGAATGGAACATTAATTCCTGGCGGATCCTTTACGAATAACTATTATCAATTTTCCAATACTACCCCAAATGTCATAACTGCAACTGAACCTATCAGTGTTGCTCAATATTTCACGACACAAGGATGTTCAGGTAATTTAGCTCCGTATGATCCGGATATGATTATGTTAAACCCGGTTGAGCAAAACATTAATAACGTTACGCTGGTTAGTTCAAATCTTGCCGCCCCTTCAAACCAACAACATCATCTGCATGTGATCATGCGAAATGGTGGCACAGGTATTTCATCTTTTAAATTAGACGGAGTTCCGGTTTCTCCTGCTTCATGGGTTATACATCCGGGAGATCCAAGTTATTCTTATCTCTATATGCCAAATGTTTCGCAAGGATATCATAAGTTGACTTGCGATTCAGGTTTTAATGGATTAGCCTATGGATACGCAGATGCAGAATCCTATGGTTATTCAGCAGGTGCTAATGTAAAAGACCTTTACCAGTTTGTAAGTATCATCAATCAATATGCGACTGTTAACTTTCCAGCTACTTGTAAGAACACACCCTTTCATTTTAGGATAGTGCTTCCGTATCAACCAACACAAATCCAATGGGTATTTGGTTCAGCTCTTAATGCATTGGGTATTTCAGATATAACGGACAATAGCCCTGGTTTTGATTCTACATGGGTTGTAAATGGACGAACGGTTTATCGCTTTAGCCTTCCCACTCAGTATAATATTCCTGCAATCGGTACTTATCCGGTTAAAGTTGTTGCGAATAATCCAACGAGTGACGGTTGCAGTGGCGTGCAGGAAATAGATTATGATCTTCAGGTATTTAATCCACCCATCGCGGGATTTAATTTTAATAGCAATGGTTGTGTTACATCTCCGATCAACTTCATTGATACTTCTAATACGGGGGGAAGACAAATAATTCAATGGAATTGGAATTTTGGTGATGCTTCTACGTCTTCAGTCCAAAACCCATCACATACTTATACTTCCCCTGGTTCTTATTCTCCTGCATTATCTGTGATCACGGATATTGGTTGTGTATCAGATATTGCCACTAAGAATATTATTCTAACACAATTGCCAGTTGCAAATTTTAGCAACAGTCTTCCTTCATGTGCTGGAAAGGCTATAACATTTAACGATCTGTCTACAGTTAGTGGAGGATCAGCAATCGCAAAATGGTTTTGGGATTTTGGTGATGGATCACCAATAGTGACTGCTACCAGTAATACTTCTCAAACACATACATATACATTTCCTGGTAATTATAATGTAACCTTAAAAGTTGAGACTGCAACAGGATGCCAGAGTATTGTATTTTCAAAAAGCATAACAATAAATCAAATACCTGCTGCTTCCTTTCTTTTTGGTAATGCTTGTTTGCCCAATGCAAATATGCAATTCACTGATCAATCAGGATCAAATGATCCTACACATCCGCAGATCACTTATCAATGGGATTTTGGTGATGGATCAACTTCAACAATACAGAATCCATCTCATGTTTTTGCTTCCACAGGTCCGTTTAATGTTTCTCTGACCGCTACTAATTTTTGGGGATGCACTAATACTGCCACTAAAAATGTGAATACAATTTATGCCGAGCCGCAAGCAGCATTTGTTGCTCCAGTTCAAGTATGTATGGGTTCTCCTGCTAATTTCACGGATCAAAGTACAGTGATTGGAAGCACGGTTGCACAATGGCTATGGAATTTTGGTGATGCTACCACTTCTGCGTTGCAAAATCCTGTAAAGAATTATACAGTGGCGGGAACATATACAGTTACTCTCACTATAACCTCAGCCGTTGGTTGCATTTCTACAGCGGCAACAAAAACTGTAATTGTAAATGCATTGCCAACAGCAAGCTTCAATACTTCTACGCCTGCTTGTGCTACAAAAGATATTACGTTTACCGATGCCTCTTCTCCAAACTCCGGCAACCTTTCAAAATGGACATGGAATTTTGGTGATGGAAATAATGCCGTGTTAAACAGTGCTGCGCCATTCATTCATAATTATACAAACCCCGGAACTTATAATGTAACCTTACAAGTAGAAACAAATAAGGGATGTGTTAGTACTGTTATTACAAAACCAATAACAATTAATGAAATACCTCATGCTGGTTTTATTTCTCCTGAAGTTTGTTTAACCGATCCATCTGCTCCTTTTATTGATACCAGTAAAATTTCCACAGGAAATATCGCTGCATGGCAATGGAATTTTGGAGATGCAAACGCAAATGCAGGTAACCCAAATACTTCAACTTTACAAAACCCATCACATCGTTACTCTCTTGTTGGAAATTATACAGCAACATTGATCGTGACATCAAACAATGGCTGCATGGATACGATATCGCAATCATTTACAGTAAACGGTTCCCTACCGCTTGCAAACTTTACAGTGCAAAATGCAAATGCACTTTGCAGCAATCAGACAGCTACAATTACAGACGCATCATCTGTTGATTTCGGTAATATTGTAAAGACTGAGATCTATTGGGACTGGACAAATGATCCCACTGTTAAAACAATTGATGATGTTCCTGCTCCCGGAAAATTATATACACATACATATCCTGAGTTCGGCACACCTGCGACAAAAACAGTTACTGTAAGAATGATCTCTTATTCTGGGATAAGTTGTTTGAATGTTTTAACGAAAACCATAACCTTGCTGGCAACACCAATTCTGCGATTTGATGTGCTGAATGAAGTGTGTTCAAATGCTCCTTCATTTCAAATAACCCAGGCCAGCATTACAAATGGTTTAACCGGCACAGGAATATTTTCTGGTCCCGGTGTAAGTCCATCTGGGCTTTTCAATCCAAATACAGCAACTGCAGGCGTACATACGATCCGTTATACATTTACTGCTGCAAATAACTGCAGCAGTTATATAGAGCAGACAATAGCTGTGAATCCAACACCAAATGCACTTGCAGGACCTGATAAAACCGTGTTGGAAGGCGGGGTGGTTCAATTGACACCAGCATTGAATGCCGGATTTCCCGTTACATATACGTGGACACCGCCGACAGGACTTAATAATCCAAATGCACCGGATCCGCTTGCGTCACCTGTTGATGATATTACTTATACAATGAAAGTAACATCAGACAAAGGATGTACTTCAAGCGACCAGGTATTTGTGAAAGTGCTGAAGAAGCCTGAGATACCAAACATCTTTAGTCCTAATGGCGATGGTATCCATGATAGATGGGTGATAGCATTTTTAGAAACATATCCCGGGTGTACAGTGGAAGTGTTTAACAGGTATGGTCAGCGGATCTATTATACAGTAGGCTACACAACGCCGTGGGATGGTACGATAAATGGAAAACCTGTACCTGTTGGTACTTACTATTATATTGTTGATCCGAAAAATGGCCGGCAAAAACAAGCTGGCTACGTAGATATAGTTAGATAAATGAAAAAGATATTAACTATAAGTGTGTTTAGCTTTATGATGCTTTTCGGAAGGGCACAGCAAAAGCCGCATTATACGCAGTATGTGCTGAACCAATACATACTTAATCCTGCTATTTCAGGTATCGAAAATTATACAGATATAAAAATAAGTGCAAGGGATCAATGGGTGGGTTTGACAGGCTCACCAAAAACAAGTTACATAACGATCCATGCACCGATTGGTAAAAAAGATTACAGGACGTCTGCAACATCTTAT